>NZ_JANNDR010000140.1:0-4936 GCF_031378165.1 Chamaesiphon sp. OTE_75_metabat_556 | reverse complement strand
TATCAACTATCAACTATCAACTATCAACTATCAACTATCAACTATCAACTATCAACTATCAACTATCAACTATCAACTATCTTAACTAGTTCTCAATTCTTGGGCTGCTAGATAGATTTGGCTCCATTCGCCCATTACTTGATTTGTTTTAATTTTGAGAGATTTGGCGATCGTTTCGACAGCAGTTCCGGCTTTCAGTTCCAGCATAATCTCGCATTGTTTGGGTTCTAAACCATTACAAAACTGCTCCCATTGATGAGGAGTCAATCCCAGATTATGTTCTTTTAATGAGATATGCAGCCATTGTGAAACCAATTCTGACTCTGCCTTGATCGCAAAAACCTTGAGCGTATGGTAATTGATTTTTTCGCGGAGCCGATAGACTTGCTTGATATCCATCTTCAAGGCGATCGCGATCGCGTCTGGCGTTTTACCTTGGAGATAGAGCGTCAACCATTTTCCGGCTGCGGGACTGACATTCTCGACTAGATAATCGTGGAGTGTTTCTTTAACTCGATCGCGTGCGACTTGGGTTTCTTCCCACTGTTGCTGTTGGTGATAGTCGTCTTGGGCTTGTTTATCGAGCAAGCTAAAAGTCGAGTCACTATCGCTAACGATTTCATCCGACACCAATTTAACCAGCTCTTTTTGCGGTACATTCGTCACGCCACCTTTTTGAGATCGGCGCAGATAGTTGACAAAGCGATGGGCGAGGAGCGGTTGATTGCGAATTGGGCGGAGGCAATATTCCTCAATACTCGCAAATAATAAAGTATCCCGCAGCCGAGGATTTTTGGTACATTGGCCGATCCAAGCAATTTGCTGTTGAATGTATTTATCACCTTGCAACATCTCCTGAATCACTTCTTGCAAGACATCCACCACCTGCCGCTGGCGATCGTTACTGAGTGTCAACCACGCCCGAATTTTGTCGCGCAAAATCGCCAAACCGCCGAGCCGCTGCATCAAATTTTTATAAGCCCGCTCTGGTGGCAATCCCAAGTATCGCTGCACCAAGATCCGCAAGCGATAATCCATCGCGCGATTGGCAATTTTCAAATGTTCGGGATCGAGGGTTTCGAGCCGTTCCCGATTTTCGCCGATCAACCAGTTGAGAATGCTCTGTTGGGTAGTCTGATCTCGATCGCTACATTCGGCGGCGATGCGAGTCTCCCATTCGGCGGCGATGCGATCTGTGATTACCTGCGTCATCTGGTGATTGCTCCTGTCCCCTCGGTTTAAATTTAAGGTTGCGATCGGCACTGGTGCCAACTCACAATATAGCTGACGATCGATCGTCAACGGTGCGGCTGAATGGCTTGTTCTAGATCTACTCATGCTGTCAAATTCAGTGACGTCAACCGATGATTGGGTTGCACAATCGCGAATATGCACATCTAACCACTGAATATCTTCAAACCGCAAATCTACAGCGATCGAATCGCTGTTACTAATTAATCAAAATGAAACAATCAAATATCCATTCTGAAACTTAGCACCAGTAACACTCGACCCCTTCAACTGCGGCGGCAAGACAATATTGCGGCGTTGATCTCCAGCCTCGATCGTCACCTCTGGCCCCGATTGCGTCAGCTTCACTTGGGTTTTGTCAAAACCAGGTAAATACAGCCGTACCTCGCGCTTAGAGATGTCAATGGCGATCGGTTTGGGTGCCGCTACTGCCTGACTAAAATCGGGCATCGCATCGATTAAGGGTTGCCAATCTGTACCCACCCGCGTCGGGATTGCCGAGATGCCTAAGGGATCGAATTCAGCGATGAGTGCATCCGTCACCGTCCCGCGATTGAGCAAGACGCCGCCGATCGTCAAGCCTGACTGCTGGGCACTCCCCCATAAATATTTAGCCGTCGCAATTGCGGCTGGCTCCTCCGTGGTAATGAGATAACCCGCCACGCGCTGAGGATTGCCGATGACAGCTTGACTTTTGGCGAGAAAACTATTTGCTGCTTGCATCGGTGCCGAGACTGCGCTCTCGCCCGTCCAGGCGATCGCCGCGATGGCAGCCATCGCTGGTTGCAGAATCGGTGCCACGGTCCGCCACAAGTCGGATTCTTCTACTACTGCAACAAACCGCCGCAGATACCAGCTTAGACTATCGGCCATTCCCGCCATGCGTAAGGTCGTCAAATCGCCAGTGCCATCGTAGACGATCGTGTCGTACTTACCACTAGCATCGTACTGGCGCAGGGCATTGAGCGCGATCGCACTATCCATCCCTGGCAAGATTGCCAATTCTTGACCGTAAACATTGCGTAACAGTGGCGATCGCAAGTAGCGCGCCTCAATTTGCTTGACCTCCTCCCAGCCGCGCTCGATCGCGACAGTAGCCGAGATTAGGACTACTTCCAGATTTGCACCAATCGATTGGGGTTTATCAGTGAGGGGAACACCCAGCAAGATCCCCGTCGCGGGCGTGGGATCTTGACTGACAAATAATACCCGCCGACCCAGGTTAGCTTGTTGTTTGGCAGCGGCGATCGCCACTGTCGTCCGACCGGAACCGCCTTTACCAAGGAAGGTGAGAATTTGGGGCATATTATTCTACGACTTTGAGTTCATCTTCAAAAAACCAGGTACTAGTTTTGTCTTCAAACTGGACAACAGCACCGACGCCGCTACCATCTGTCATTTTGAATTCTGTAATAGTACCTACCTTACCTAGTTTACTCACAACGCCATTCGATACGCGATCTCTGAGGCGAAAAACTTTGACTTGTTGACCGATTTCCATTGAACTTAAAGGTTATTGATATAATTTCTCCATCCCACAGTGTACCGGAATTCAGCGATCGGATTAACTCGCTAGCGATCGATTCAGCCGATCGTCGTTCGCGACAATTCCCGACGAGCTGCCATCGTACTGTAATCAATTGTTGAAATATGCCAGACTAGTAAAGCGTATTTCATCCTTGCAGGGACTTTATGATGACTACCAGACGTGATTTTCTCTATTTACTCGGTGCCGGCACTACGAGCACCTTTTTCGGAGTCACTACACCCAGTTGGGCCGCCGATAATACTGCAACAACACCTAAACCCAATCTATTTATACTGCCGCCACTCACCTACGCTTACAACGCCTTAGAACCGCATATCGACGCCACGACGATGAAATTTCATCATGACAAGCACCATGCTGCTTATGTCAAAAATTTAAATGCTGCGATCGCCAAATATCCCCAATTGCAATCCAAGACGATCGAGCAACTGCTGACTAGTTTGGGCACATTACCCAAAGATATCCAAACCACCGTCCGCAATAATGGGGGCGGACATTACAACCATACGATGTATTGGCGGATTATGGGACCAAAAGGCGGCGGTGCCCCCACCGGATCGATCGCGACAGCCATTCAAGCTCAATTTGGTTCGTTCGATACTTTCAAAACCCAATTTAATGCGGCAGGTACCAAATTATTTGGCAGTGGCTGGGTATGGTTGGTAAACGACAAGAACAAACTCAAAATTATCACCACACCCAATCAAGATAGTCCAATTTCTCAAGGCTTATCTCCAATTATGGGTAATGATGTCTGGGAACATGCCTATTACCTCAAGTACCAAAATCGGCGTCCCGACTACTTAGCTGCCTGGTGGAATGTCATTAATTGGACTGAAGTCAATAATCGGTTTGCCAAAACGCAGAAAGCTTAGATTTAGTTGATAATTGATAATTGATAGTTGATAGCTAACGTTCTATTACAAGGATATAGGATTGGGATCGCGAGTAGTCCGATCCTATATCCCTGTAGCAGGTGGAGGATTTAGACCGATCTTTTTTGATAAGAAAATTGATGCAAATATGAATAGTAATGAATTAGCAAAATATATCGAAGAGACGGATGGCATGGGTAAATCATGGCTATTAGTGCAACTTCGCTTACAAAAATTGGCCGAAGCTAAACCCAATTTATCCTCAGAAGAATATATTGTCAGATTAGAGGATATTCACCGCGATATGATGAATCTCGGCGAATGGTGGTTGGGAGTGGAAAACGAAGTATTTTGAAGTGGTGTCATCATCAAGAAAGGGAGCGTCAATCGATCGATTGACGCTCCCTTTCTTGATGGCTGGAGACTACCTGTCTTTTTGATTTAGAGATTTATAGTCATGCTCTGTTTGGAGCCAATCGCGACCGAGTTTAATCGTCACATCAGAATAAAGAGTACCCGAACTATCAACTTTTACTTCTCCAAATCCCAAGATCTTCGACAAGCCTTCAGCAACTTCTGGATTGCCTTTTTGGGCGATAAATTGACTGGTCGTCAGATCTTCTTTAATTTTGAGGTTGCTATCGAGATGTACGTTTTGATAACCAGCTTTATTCAAACGCTTAATCAATCTGGCAGTCGCATCTGGGAAGTGACTGGTATCTTGGATATTGATCCGCAGATTTTCGGCTTTGGGTTGTTCTAGGGAAATTTGGCCGTGGTCGAAGTAGCGGGCCATCATATTTTGGATGTTCTTCTCGTCGGGGAGCCAATAACTAGTGCCATGTTTGCCATCACCATTGTAGTCACCAGGCATCATCAGTGACTGCATTTTAGATTTGCCATTTTGCATCGAGAAGCCACCCAAAGCTAGCAATTCTTCGACTGTGAGATTGGTATCGACTTGGTTTTGGATGACGGAAAATAGTTGGGGAATTCTGGTCAGTGTCATCGGATTGAGTGCTTGTTCCATCAAGGCTTTCATGACCATTTGCTGGCGTTGCATCCGACCGATATCGCCATTAGCATCGTGACGGAAGCGGAGTAATCCCAATAATTTGATCCCGTCAAGATGTTGTTTGCCAGCCTTGAGGTTGACATAGAAATGTTGGGAGTCATCTTGGTATTTAATATCTTTGGGTACCGTGACTGTGACTCCGCCGAGTTCGTCTACCAGTTTGGCGACGCCGAGATTATTAAACCA
>NZ_JANNDR010000111.1:0-9535 GCF_031378165.1 Chamaesiphon sp. OTE_75_metabat_556 | reverse complement strand
AGCGGACAACCGGTGATGCTCGTTAAAGAGAGTCCCTCCCGCCTCAAAGCGATCGAGATTAGCGATAGTCATCGCAAGATTAGTGAGATCTTGGGTGTGAAAAATCGGCTCGAAGTACCGGCACTGGCTAAAGAGCGCGTCTTAACGGCCATCAGTTCGATTTCCCAACTCGTTACTATTCATTCCGACATCGGTGGTGGTGCGGATAATATCGAAGAAGTACCCAGCGACCCCCACCCCCACGTCCAACTATTTCCGATCGGGACTGGCTTGAAACTGACCATCCTCGCGCGACCCTTCGCTCCCGCCGGGCCTTATTACAGCCCCGGGACGGGGGGTGAAACGGTCATTGCCGACATTGATGGCAAACGCCTTCAAACTAAGCGCGATTTGGCCGCAGAGAGCCGCTTGGCTGAGGCGATTATTAGTGCCTGTCCGCAGTTGGCAGACATGCCCACACTCGATGGCGAATGGTCGATCGAAAATCCGGAAACCTGTCTGGAATTACTAATTGAATTGCAAGCTCTCGCCGATGTCGTGACGATCGAATGGCCGGAAGGCGAGAAGATGCGCGTCAGCAAGCAAGCCGGTTTGAGTGATTTCCAACTGCGGATTAACCGCGAAAATGATTGGTTTGCAACTAGTGGCGAAATCAAAGTCAGCGAGGATGAAGTACTGGAACTGCAACAGTTGCTGGCATTACTCGATCGTACTCCCAGTCGATTTATTCCCCTCGGCGATGGGCAATTTCTCGCCCTCACTCAGGAATTTCGCCAGCGTCTCGACGAATTACGGTTGGTTTCGACTCGCAGCAAAAAAGGGTTGGGAATGCACCCCCTGGCTGCATTGACGATGGAGGACTGGATCGATGATATCGGCACTGTCGAGACGGATAAACACTGGAAGTCGCACATCAAAAAATTGCGCGAGGTAGCAAGTCTCGAACCAGAATTACCTTCCACCCTGCAAGCAGAATTACGGGATTATCAACTCGATGGCTTCCGGTGGTTGGCGCGTCTGGCTCATTGGGGTGTCGGTGCGTGCTTGGCTGACGATATGGGTTTGGGGAAAACGCTGCAATCGCTGGCCGTAATTCTCACTCGCGCCCCTAATGGTGCAACCTTAGTAATTGCCCCTACATCAGTGTGTATGAATTGGCTCAGTGAAGCCCAAAGATTTGCACCTACCCTCAATCCGATTCAATTTGGGAGTGGAGACAGACAACAAGCTTTAGACGGTTTAAAACCCCTCGATCTAGTCGTGTGCAGTTACGGCTTATTGCAACAAGAAGATGTCGCTGAAATGCTCTCGAAAATCGAGTGGGAAACAATCGTTTTAGATGAAGCCCAATCGATCAAAAACTTTGCTACTAAACGATCGCAAGCCGCCATGAATCTGCAAGGTAAATTTAAAATCGTGGCAACTGGAACGCCCATCGAAAATCACCTCGGCGAACTCTGGAATTTATTCCGCTTTATCAATCCTGGCTTACTCGGCTCCCTCGATGATTTTAATCTCCGCTTTGCCAATGCGATCGAGCGTTCGGGCACGGCACCATCCGAAAAATTACTCCAACGGAATACCCGCCTCCAACTCAAAAAACTGATCCAACCCTTCATCCTCCGCCGTCTCAAACGCGACGTTCTCACCGAACTCCCATCGCGCACCGAGATTACCCTCCAAGTCGAACTTTCTCAATCAGAAATGGCCTTCTACGAGGCTCTGCGCCAACAAGCGATCGCCAAATTAACAGACAGCGATGCACCCCCAGGCCAAAAACACCTCCAAGTCCTCGCCGAAATCATGAAACTGCGCCGCGCTTGTTGCAATCCGCAGCTGGTGAGTGCAGGTGTGCCAATTCCTAGTGCCAAACTTCAACTCTTCGGTGAAGTCCTCACCGAACTCCTGGAAAATAAACATAAAGCCCTCGTTTTCAGTCAATTTGTCGATCATTTACACATCCTGCAAGAGTATCTAGAAAGTCAAAAAATTGCCTATCAATATCTCGATGGTAGTACTCCCGCACGCGATCGCAAGTCCCGCGTCGATGCCTTCCAAGCAGGGCAAGGCGATGTATTTCTGATCAGTCTCAAGGCGGGCGGAACCGGACTCAATCTCACCGCCGCCGACTATGTAATTCACATGGACCCCTGGTGGAATCCCGCCGTCGAAGATCAAGCATCCGATCGCACTCACCGAATCGGACAACAACGTCCGGTAACTATTTATCGATTGGTTGCCCAACACACGATCGAAGAAAAAATCGTCGATCTCCACAAACACAAACGCGATCTCGCCGATAGTCTACTCGAAGGTGCCGATATGAGCGGCAAGGTATCGACGACTGAGTTATTGCGTCTGATTCACGAGCAACCTGTAGATATTTAGATCCAATTTACCAATCTCGATGGGGAAGATTCAGATCTTTAGCTGAAAGTAGATTGGTTAGAAAAATCGGCATCGTTAGCAATGAAGATCTGGTGTAGATAGAGAAAGCATTAGCGATTGTGCTCAGGCTGCGCTAGTGTCTAGATTTGCTATAGCGATCGAATCAAAATCGTCTATATATTTATTTACAACCGCTCTAGCAATGGTTTTAATTGAAATTATCACCATCACTGCGACAGCGTCATTGTGAAGTGACAAGCGATGTTATAATAAATTTCACGTTAAAAATAGTCCATAGCTCGTGCTGTCAATCTCAAATCAGGAGTATTTAAAATAATGAGTGCTGATTTTAGTAGAATTAAGCTGCTTGAATTCCAACAACCCCTCAGATGTTGCAATATCACGGCAGTGGCTTACGGATTGAGTGCCTTGGGCTACCAAACCGCCGTAGACGATATCTTTTATCAAATCCGCTTGCCAATTGGATCTGTACTGGACGATGGCATGACATTATCTGAAACCTATGATGCTTGCGCCCGATATATCGAAGTGGTGGATTTACCGTTAGTCGTAAAGGTTGAACATTTTGATAAACCCACCATGACGCTGGATGCATTTATTAAAGAGGTTGAAGCAGGTGTTGAGGCCGAACATAACATTCATATCCTCAACTTCAATACCCGGATTGCCCATGAAAATCCGAACCTAGAGGGCGGTCATTTTGCTTTACTTGCAGACTATGATGCCAACACCCAGGAATTGACTGTGGCAGATACGAATCCGAAGCGATACAATCGCTATTGGAAATGTCCAGTTGCGCTGATGTATCAGGCATGTGTAGATAAAGACTCGTCATCCGATCGATCTAGAGGCATGATGGTTTTGGAGAAAACGGAATCGCTATTAGGGTAATTTGTTTCGGCAAAGATTTTCACCTAATTGCCAATCCCCATCTGTGTTTATCTTCGATCGATCGCTAAAGTAATCGATCGAAGTTAGCAAATTTTAGATCGAGCGTTGTCTTTACTTAAAACCTAAATCTGTTCCCTTCCCTGCATGTACTAAAGCTAGTTGTGCGTATTTTTGGGCGTGAATAATTAAGCCCTGAGCTTCGGCATCATCGACTTGGCGCAGACATTTGGCGGGGATGCCAACCATCAGAGAACGCGGTGGGACATCCTTAGTCACCACACAACCCGCGCCGATAATACTGCCGCTCCCGACTCGCACCCCATCCAAAACAACCGCCCCAATCCCAATCAAGCAGCCAGTCTCGATATAGGCAGAATGAATCACCGCGCGATGTCCGACGGTGACATAGCTCTCCAAAATTGTCGGTTTGCCAGGATCGCCATGAATAATCGCCCCATCCTGAATATTCGTATGACTGCCGATCTCGATTCGCTCGACATCGCCTCGGACTACCACACCATACCAGATACTGACCCCAGACTCAATCGAGACATTGCCCATCACCACCGCGTTCATCGCTACAAATACCGCACCAGAGATGTCTACAGGTGCCCAAAAGGTCGGTAAATCTGGTCGATAAGGTAATTTCATCAGCGGATCAATGGTAACTACAGGCTCAATTTTACGCGATCGCCAGCAGTTAAGATTCAGCAATGTCTACAATTATCGATTCCCTACGGCAGGCCAAAGGCCAACGAGTTGGCGAAAATCAGTCAGCAAGAGGCAATCGAATCTCAACGGCATCAAAACTTTTCCTTGTCATCAAAAATTAGGGTAGGGGTAATTCATGAATTACCCCTACCCTAATTTTAAAACTTATACTATGAGTTTATTCTTCATCATCATCGTCGCCGTCTTCTACTTCTTCCTCAGCTTGCTTGAGCGTATTTGCAGATACAGTTACACCAGCATTGAGTTTATCCAAAACCTGTTGTTTCACTTTTGCGACAAACTCTGGATTTTCTTCCATGTACTTGACAGTATTGTCGCGTCCTTGTGCGAGATTGTCACCCTCATAGCTATACCAAGCACCACGACGAGTGATAATCCCAGTCTCATCAGCTAGATCTACCAAACAACCGACAGTAGAAATGCCCTTGCCGAAAATGATATCAAATTCGGCAATGCGGAATGGTGGCGCGACTTTGTTTTTTGCAACTTTGACTTTGACACGGTTACCGTACTCACCATCATTTGCACGTTTTAGGGTTTGAATGCGGCGAATGTCCAATCTGACCGATGCGTAGAACTTTAGTGCCGTACCACCAGTAGTAGTTTCGGGACTACCATAAACAACGCCGATTTTCTGGCGGAGTTGGTTGATGAAAATTACTGTGCAGCCGGATTTAGCAATGCTCCCAGTGATTTTGCGAAGTGCTTGGCTCATTAACCGAGCTTGCAACCCCATATGAGAATCACCCATATTACCTTCAATTTCGGCGCGAGGTACGAGTGCCGCCACCGAGTCAATCACGACGATATCGACAGCAGCAGAGCGGACTAGTTGATCGACGATTTCTAAGGCGGCTTCGCCTGAGTCTGGTTGAGAAACCAAGAGATTGTCGATATCTAAGCCTAGTGCTGCCGAATAGGTTGGATCTAGTGCATGTTCAGCATCAACGAAGGCAGCTACTCCTCCCGCTTTTTGGATTTCGGAAATGGCGTGGAGCGCGAGGGTGGTTTTCCCAGAGCTTTCGGGGCCGTAAATCTCAATGACTCTACCTTTGGGCAAACCGCCACCCAAGGCAATATCTAGGGTCATTGCCCCACTGGAGATGGTTTCTACCCGCATCCGCTGGGCATCACCGAGACGCATAATTGCCCCTTTTCCAAAAGATTTTTCGATTTGGTTGAGGACGAGATTGAGGGCTTTTTGTCTGTCTGGGCTATTTGTGATTTGGGTTGCCATTAATGCCTCTATGAACAAGGGGAAAGTTGAAGTTAGCTTGCCTTAGTTTAACTAGCAAAGGCTTGGTGCATAGGTACTATTGTACCGTCGATCGAGTCCAAAAGTCAAAGTTTGAGTGACTGTTCTTTCTAGGATAATCCGGATGTACTCGATCGATCGCTAATTATAAATTTTTTAATTAAGAATTGTAAAAAAGCCATTAGAATAGAAGTAAGATTCACAGAAATAGTCTGTCTGCACCTTATGTCTAAATCTCAGCCATCAGAGCAAGAACTACTGCAAACCATCCTCCAGCCCTTGCTGGTAGACTTTGAGTACTGGTTTGGCCGATCGAAAGAATTATTAGAGCGCGAGCCAATTGCCTTTCTCAGTCCCAATGCCCAAGCTGAATTATTAGCGCGGGTCGATCGCGCACGGCAAGAAGTCAGCGTTGCCAAGATGTTATTTAATGCCGTGGGCGGGCAAGCGGGGATCGAAGCTAGCCAAATGGTCGGTTGGCATCAGATCGTGACCGAATGTTGGCATGTCTCGATGCAGCTAAGACAGTCCGAACAGTCTAAGATAGAAGAGTAAGATCGCCCCGTTTGGTTTGAATTTCTCATAAAAGCTGCATTGACGGTCTAGAGGTGTCCGCCCACTTATTGGTAACAAAAGTGGTTACACCAGTCTGCCGGATCTCCCGCAACTTTTCACTTGCTACTTCTATTTTTGGCACGTTGTGTAGGACGATATCATGTTACAGATAATTTATTTAATTGCCTTCACTATTTTGGCATTTCTGGCGATCGGCAATTTAATTCGCAGTCTGATCGGGTTTAGTCGCGAGTCAGGGCAGCCCAGAGCCAGGAACGATGCCAGTGTTCGCGGCTACAGTTATCGGACGGGGACAGTGCCACATCCAGAATTGCTCGACGAGCTAGGCAATGTCACGACCGAACCATTACTAATTATGAAGTCGATTAGTATCGAGGATGCGCGTGCTAGACTGGATGCGCTGTACCATACCGATCGTCCTCGTCCGGCTGAGGGTGAAAATTTATAAGCAGCTAGCATCCATCTCAAATAGCGACCACCGTGCGAAAAGTAGCGTACCTCCTGATTTTGACGATCGCGATTAGCCTAGTTGCTTGTCGTAATCCTGACATCCCATCAGGGGGGGAAACAAAAGGTAATATCAACCTCCTGATGGGGAATCCGTCTCAAGCCACAACCTCGCCTGGGAATGCTGAGAATTACCTGATCGTCCGCCCTCAGTACGCGCTCTCCTATTCCAAAACTAAAGGGAGACCCAATTGGGTAGCTTGGCAACTTAATGCCTCCTGGTTGGGCGATGCTCATCGGGTCGGAAAATTTGCGCCAGATGAAGAGTTACCCACTAGCTGGGAACGCATTAGACCCTCAGACTATACTGGTAGCGGCTTCGATCGCGGTCATATGACCAATTCCGAAGATCGCAGTCGATCGCCAGAGGATAATATTCCGACTTTCTTGATGACCAATATTATCCCCCAATCGCCCGATAATAATCAGGGTGTGTGGGTACAGTTGGAAAACTATTGTCGGCAACTAGCCAGATCTGGGAAAGAGTTATTTATTATTTCTGGCGGACATGGACAGGGCGGCATCGGCAAAAACGGTCTCAAAGCAACTGTCGGGCAGGGTAAAGTATTAGTGCCAGCAGTCACATGGAAAGTAATTTTGGTCTTGGATAAACCCAACACTGGCATTGCTGGTGTCGATAAAAATACCCGCACAATCGCCGTCATTGTCCCAAATAAGCAAGGCATCAAATCCGATCCGTGGCGACAGTATCGCACCTCCGTGCGGGAAGTAGAAAAGCTTACTGGCTACAAGTTTTTCACCAATGTACCCGAAGATATTCGATCGGTCATTGATGCCAAGACTGATAATGTCCAGTAGCTAATTAAAGCCAGTCGCAAGATGCGGGGCTTTTGGGCGGGGTCGTGGATTTTGCACTACGTTTCAGCGCATATTAGTTGGAAACTAGCACAGAAGTATGGAATATTGGCAGTAATTTTGATCGCACCTGCTTTGATTTGAATAAATGCTGCTGATTTTGGCATGTGTAATAAGCTGTTGAAGTTATAGTGCCGTTATTAATTCCATCAATTCCGCTTCGGAAATTACCTTGACCCCCATTTTCTCGGCCTTCGCCAACTTTGAGCCAGCCTTTTCACCTGCTAATAAATAGTTAGTTTTAGCACTAATCGAATCCGAAACTTTGCCGCCATGACTCTGAATCAAATCTCTAGCTTCATCGCGCTTGAGTGTTGATAAAGTTCCAGTAATTACGAAGGTTTTTTCGGTGAATATTTCACTAATATTAGTATTCGCTACTACCGATCGCTCAAATTGTAATCCTGCTGCTTTCAATCGATCGATTAAGGCGATATTCTCTGGCTGTTGCAGCCAATTATATACAGATTGCGCCGTTTCTAATCCGACATCCCGAATATCTTGCAGATCGGCGATTGTAGCTTGACATAATAGATCGATCGACGGAAATCTTTCTGTTAAAATATTCGCGCCATTATTCCCAATTTGTCGAATCCCCAAACCATACAATACCCGCGACCAGTCACGAGTTTTAGAACTGGCAATTCCGTCAACAGTTTTGATTGCCGACTTCTCACCCATCCGTTCCAAAGTCATCAACTTTTCTATCGTTAAATCGTACAAATCGGCAACCGAACTGATGAATTTTCGATCGACTAATTGCTCGATTAACTTTTCCCCCACACCATTAATATCTAGAGCATCGCGACTCACCCAATGTACCAACGAACCCTTGAGCATCGCTGCACAGCTAGGATTATTGCAGCGCAACACGGCTTCCTGTTCTGGCTTGACTACTACCGAGTTACACACGGGGCAATTACTAGGCATTTTAAAAGCGGAAGTCCCAACCGGACGCAAATCTGTCAATACCCGCACGACTTTGGGAATAATTTCGCCAGCTTTGCAGACAATCACTGTATCGCCAATTCTGATATCTAATTGGTCGATCAGATCGCCGTTATGGAGTGTCGCTCGTTGCACTGTCGTTCCGCCCAATTGCACGGGTTCGAGGTGCGCCAAGGGCGTAATTGCCCCCGTTCTGCCGACGTTGACGCTGATGTCTAAGACTCGCGTCGGTGCTTCCTCTGCGGGATATTTGAGCGCGACTGCCCAGCGGGGGAATTTATTGGTGAAGCCTAATTCTTGTTGGAGTGCGAAATCATTGATTTTGACGACGACACCATCAGTCATGTAAGTCAGATTGAGCCTGTCGGTATTCCAGCGATCGTAATATTCGCCCACTTTTGCGGCATCCGCACATAATTCCCGATGGGGATTGACCTTAAATCCCATCTGTTCAAGCATTTCCAGTGATTCTAAGTGGCTATGCAGCTCGGTTTGTGGGGTAGTCGTCGGAATTTGCAGGGTATAGGCATAGAAATCTAATTTCCGTTGAGCGACCATTTTGGGGTCTAATTGCCTTAATGCTCCCGCCGCAGCATTGCGGGGATTTGCGAGGAGTTGTTCGCCGGCTTTTTCGCGTTCCTGGTTGAGTTGTTCAAATACCGCAATCGGCAAAAAAGCCTCGCCCCGCACTTCGACTATTGGCGGGGGATTGGCGATGTTTAACTTGAGCGGAATCGATCGAATTGTTTTGACGTTCTGGGTGATTTCTTCCCCCGTATCGCCATCGCCCCGTGTCGCACCGCGTACCAATAATCCATTTTCATATGTAAGTGCGATCGCCGAACCATCGATCTTCAATTCGCAGACATATTCAGCACTATCTTTAGTTTCTAGCTTCCGTTGCCAACCTGCTTCCCATTTGGCAAATTCGGCCATGTCAAAAGCATTTTCCAGGCTGTAGAGCGAGATATTATGCTTGACGGAAACAAATCCCGATGCCGGACGTTCGCCGACGCGCTGCGTGGGACTATCGACACTCACCAATGCGGGATATTGATGCTCTAAATCTTGCAGTTCCCGATACAACCTGTCATACACGGCATCTTCTATGACGGGATTGTCGAGGACGTAATAAGCATAGCCAGCCGCCTGAAGCTTTACTCGAAGTTGTTCGGTGCGGGTGATGATTTCAGGTGTCACGATTACCTCCGGTAGGCTATGCCAACGATCGCTGCTCAACGGTACTACTATAGTACAAGAATCCTATCAATTCCACAAGACTCGATCGAATACATATCACTAATTTGAGTCCAATTAATTAAATTGCTAGATGCGTTTTAG
>NZ_JANNDR010000104.1:0-11579 GCF_031378165.1 Chamaesiphon sp. OTE_75_metabat_556 | reverse complement strand
GTGGTTGAGTAGATCGATCGACGCTAGAGCTTTACCTGAGCTAAAATTAGGTAATGTAGGAAATTATTCTGGTAGAGGCTCGATGCTAAATATCTCACTACCCAACCAAATTATCGACTTTATCGAGCGACAAGCGATCGCTGATGGCTTTAGTACACCCAGCGAGTATGTACTTAATATTATTCTGCAAGAACAAAAACGACTCGGACAACAACAGCAAGTCGAATCACTGCTTGTTGAAGGATTGGATAGTGGAGAATCTGTCGAAATGACAGATGATTGGTGGAGTTCTAAACGTGCTGCTCTTGATGCACTGCACCAACCGAGTGCATGACCAAGAAGATTGTGATTACGCCAAAGGCAGGTCAAGATTTAGACGATTGTTTTGCCTATATTTCCCAGGATAATCCTGAAATCGCTCTCCAGTTCTTTGATTCAAATCGACTCACCATCGCTCAAATTGCCAGAATGCCAGGGATCGGCGGTGTTTTTGTCACAAATAACCATCGATTACAGGGGTTAAGAAAATGGTCGGTCAAAGATTTTCGGAAATACTTGATTTTTTATATCGATCGTGATGAAGTTGTAGAAATCGTGAGAATTCTGTATGCAACTAGGGACATTAGCAGTATTTTAGATCCGTAAAGATCGATTGTTGATGGTCGATCTCGTAGCGTGGGCAGAGCCTAATTGTGGTTGAATGAATGATGGTGAGATTCGATTTGGTGGTGGATTAGGTCGATCGGCTAAAATAGACTGATCATGCCTAAAAAAATTCGCGAAATCAAAAAAATGCTCTCCCAAGCTGGATTTTATATGCGAGAGGGTAAAGGGGGTCATAGCAACTGGAAACACCCTCAGCTAGAGACAATCGTCACGATCGCTCGACAAGATGGAGAAGATGCACCCCGCTATTTAGAAAGATTGGTCGAACAAGCCCTAAAAGAACTGGAGTCCCTAAAGGATGAATCTGATGAAATATAGCATGAAGATTGAATGGTCTGAAGAAGATAAGTGTTATGTGGTATTTTTGCCTGAATTTACTAGAGCAATGCAACCCATTTCTGATGGAAATAGCTATGGGGAAGCAGCCCAAAAGGGTCAAGAAGCATTGGAATCGATCGTCGAATTTTATCAAGCAGAAGGTTGGTCTTTGCCTCAACCTAAAACTCTACAGAATGTGTAACCAGTAACATTTTTAATGTCCACTCGTTGGCGTAGCCTCCGTGAAGGAGAATCGATGTCCCGAAATATTAAACCCGAAGATCGCAAATAGCCCCCTACTCACCGCTTTCAAGAAATCTAGTAAGCGATCGAAATGTCAGGAGATCTGATGACGATCGAGTGCTTTAATGCAAGTGTCCGATCGAATTAACTGCCACCAAGAATACTCGATCGCCAACAACAAAGCATCAATCAGCAGATCTGACACTGCCGAATTGTGCCAAAATAAACTCGACATCGCGTCTGATATCTAATGTTCGAGTGGGGAAACTATGGGGTTTGAGTTAATAGAAATCGATACTGAATGGTTAGCAGTAGCCATGTTTGCGGGCTTCTTTATCATTCTGATGACTGGTTATCCCGTATCGTTTTCCTTTGCTGGCACCGCGATCGTGTTTGGGGTAATTGGCTATCTAATGGATGCCTTCGATCCCAGCCGCTTGTTATTGCTACCGAATAATTGGTTCGGGACGATGTCCAATTTTACGCTCTTAGCCATTCCCTTTTTTGTATTCCTGGGTTCGGTGTTAGAAAAATCGGGCATCGCCGAAGAATTATTAGAAACGATCGGGATTGTTTTAGGCCCAGTGCGAGGCGGATTGGCTCTAGCCGTAGTGTTGGTGGGTACGCTCTTAGCCGCGACGACGGGGGTAGTAGCCGCAACAGTAATTCTGATGGGGATGATCTCGCTACCCGTAATGCTGCGCTATGGCTATGATAAAAAACTCGCCGCAGGGGTGATCGTGGCTTCGGGCACCCTCGCCCAGTTAATCCCCCCCAGTCTGGTGTTATTAGTCTTGAGCGATCAATTGGGTGTATCGGTGGGAGATTTGTTTCTCGGCGCGTTAATTCCTGGATTGATGTTATCGGCTTCCTATGCAGCATATGTATTGATTATTGCCTATCTCCAACCCGATCTTGCCCCTGCACTGCCGTTATCTGCCCGCCAAATTAGCGGCACAGCTTTAATCAAAAAAGTCATCAAAGCTGTCGTGCCCCCCTTACTGCTGATTTTTGCGGTGTTGGGGAGTATTTTCTTTGGCATCGCTACACCCACAGAAGCGGGTGCAGTCGGTGCGGTGGGAGCTTGCGGATTGGCTGCGCTCAATCACAAACTCAGTTGGAATCTCCTCACAACAGCCGCTCATTCGACAGCGACGGTATCGACGGTAGTGGTGATGATTTTGTTTTGCTCTTCGTTCTTTAGTCTGATCTTTGATGCCTTGGGTGGCAAAGAATTAATTACCAATTTATTAGTCGGTTTACCTGGTGGACAATTGGCTTTTTTAATCGTCAGTAATCTGGTGATTTTTATTCTGGGTGTTTTTCTAGAATTTATCGAAATTTGTTTTATTGCGATGCCACTATTAGTCCCCGCCGCCCAGAAATTGGGACTCGATATGGTGTGGTTTGGCGTAGTGATGGCAATTAATTTACAAACGGCTTTTATTTCACCGCCAGTTGGATTTTCGCTGTTCTATTTACAAAGTGTTGCGCCGCCAGAACTCAAGACGATCGATATTCACAAGAGTGCGCTGCCTTTTATCGTATTGCAATGTGCGATGTTGCTAATTGTGATAATTTTTCCCCAAACGGTTACTTGGTTAGTCAGTGTAGCTGCTAAACCAGTTTTATAAGTTTTTAAGTACTTACAAGGCGCAATCTATTATAGAGATGAGGCGATGGTGGATGTCCGATCTCTAAGCCAGGTTGCTACCTATAAATGCCTACGATTTCTAACCGCTGAGGTTGTAGGTAGCAACTTGGGTTATCTCTATCACCCTAATTTCAAGATTTTAACTTTGCATAACTATACCGATCGAAGCTAGCAGAATTGATATTATTCCAGGCATATACGCGATCGCGAAATTGTTTCCATTGACCGAAAATTAGTTTGAAATCGGCATCTTTAGCTGAAAATTGGTCGTACAATTCAAACGATGCTTGCTCGGCTGCGGCTAAAATTTCGGGACTATAGGAGCGGAGCTTGACACCACTTTTAATCAACCGCTGGAGGGCTTCATTATTGCGGGCATCATAGCGAGCTAACATCGTCACATTAGCTTCAAAGGCAGCAGCGCGAATGGCGGCTTGGTATTCAGGCGGGAGCTTCTGCCATTCCTTGAGATTGATTTGGATCTCTAGTGTTGGGCCTGGTTCCCACCAGCCAGGATAATAATAATATTCGGCGACCCTATTCAATCCCAATTTTTCATCGTCATAAGGACCAACCCATTCTGCCGCATCGATCGCACCTGTTTGTAATGCTTGAAAAATTTCACTCCCAGGGATCGTTTGCACTGTGACTCCCAATTTACCCATTACTTGCCCGCCCAAGCCTGGAATCCGCATTTTCAAGCCTTGTAAGTCCGAGATCTTGGAGATTTCCTTCCGAAACCAGCCCCCCATCTGTCCGCCCGTATTGCCCGCTGGAAACTGAATAATCCCAAATTTACGCTTGTATAGATCTTGCAAGGCTTGTAAGCCGCCACCTTCATACAGCCAAGCATTTTGCTGTTGAGCGTTCAAACCAAAGGGAACGCTGGTACCAAAAGCCGCAGCGGGCGTTTTACCCACATAATAATAGCCCGCAGTATGTCCGCAGGGTACCGCACCTTGGGAGACGACATTCATCACTTCTAATGGCGGCGCGAGTTCGCCAGCAGGACGGGGGGTAATCTTAAATTTACCACCAGTAATCGCTGCCACTCGATCGGCAAAAGTTGTGGCACCGCCAAAGATCGTATCGAGGGAGATCGGCCAACTCGTTGCCATTTGCCAGGTAATATTCGGCAAGCCAGAGTCCGAGCCTGAAGATTTTCTTCGCGCCCGACAAGATACTAGCCCTGCGCCTGTCAATGTACTCGCGATCGCCGTTTGCACAAAATGTTTCCGTTGCACGCTTCAATCCTCAGCTTTTTCCGTGCTTAACACAATACTCGATCTAGAGGACTAACTAGCAACTTGGGTTATGATAATGAACTAAGCTGCTTCATTATCGGGAAATATTGACTCTTGCGTAACTCGATCGAGCCTTCCTATCTGCGCGCCCTGTTGAACTTTTCACGGGCGATCGATAAATTCACTGAGATCGTCGGCAGTTCTACCTCTATCATTGTCCTGCTCACGGTGGCTGTAGGTTTTTATAATGTCGTCGCCCGCTATGTCGGTCGATTAATTGGCATCCAATTATCTTCTAATGCGCTGATCGAATTGCAATGGTATTTGTTTTCCTTGATGTTTTTTCTGGGATTTGCATATATCCTCAAACATGGTGCCAATGTGCGAGTAGATTTTTACTATGCCAATTGGACTAAAAAACAACAAGCTTTACTCGATTTTGTCGGTACGGTTTTGTTTGGAATTCCCTTTTGTCTGTTGGGAATTGCCGTAACTTTTCATCCCGTATTGCAATCGTGGGGACTTTTACCCGATGGAAGTTGGGGCAGTTGGGAAATATCTCCCGATGCCGATGGTTTGCCACGTGCCCCGATCAAAACGATGATTATCGTCGCTTTTGTGACATTATTACTTCAATCGATCGCTCAAGCTATTAAGTATCTAGCTGTTTATAAAGGCTATCCTCACGCTGTCGAAATCATCGAAGAAGATATCGAAAATATACCGATAGAGTAGTCAATATTAGACTCACAATTTCCGCTAACTACGATCGCTTGTGCTCAAACTAGGTGCGTGCCTAGCTCAATACCAGGTTATCTCGATGGATGACAGTTTCTTCGCCCAAATAACCGAGTAAATCGATAATATCAGTCGATCGATGTCCCTGAATCCGATCGAGTTCGGCACTACCATAATTGGTAATTCCGCGCCCAATTTCTTTGCCGGCTACATCGCACAACTGCACCGCATCGGTTGCTTCAAATTCCCCTTCGATTTGGGTAATGCCAGCGGGTAATAAAGATTTGCCGCTAGAGACGATCGCTTGTACCGCGCCATCGTCTAGAAAAATTTTACCGACAGTAATTAAGCCATGCGCGATCCAGCGTTTTCTAGCACTGTCGGCGCGCAATTGGGGGGTAAATTGCGTCCCCAATGGTTCGCCGTGTAAAATTCGCTCGATATTCTGCGGAAATTGCCCGTGGGTAATTGCGGTTTTGACACCTGCACCAGTGGCGATCCCAGCAGCGGCTATTTTGGTCGCCATGCCACCCGTTCCCCATTCGGAACCCTTTCCACCGATCTGGATTTGGAGAGCCGTTAAATCCTCTAATCGATCGATCTGGACGATCGGTTGGGCGTCGGGAAATTTGCGGGGATCGGCGGAGTACAATCGATCGACATCGGTGAGTAAAAATAACCAGTCGGCATCGATCAGGCTAGCGACGCGGGCGGAGAGGGTATCGTTATCGCCAAATTTTAGCTCGTCTACCGCGACGGTATCATTTTCATTGACGATCGGCATGACGCCGAGTCGGAATAGCTCCTGAAAAGTATTGTAAGCATTGATATAACTACTCCGCCGATCGAGGTCGCCCCGCGTTAATAATATTTGGGCGACTGGCTGCTGATGTTCGCGAAACAGATCGTCATACACCCGCATGATAATCCCTTGCCCGACGGCAGCGGCGGCTTGCTTGAGGGCGATTGTTTTCGGGCGTTCGGTCATGCCCAGCCTAGCGGCACCAACTCCAACTGCCCCCGAAGATACCAACACAATTTGATAACCTTGTGCTCGCAGATCGACAATTGTTTCAATCAGTGCCGCGATCGTTGCTAACGCCAATCTGCCATCACTACGGGTCAGACTTGAGGTGCCAACTTTGATAACTAGGGTCTGCGACATAGCGGGGATCGGGGCATACTTATTAGGGATCGAGGCTTTCGACGATGGAATCGGTAGATCTAATAATTAGTAAAAAATCTAGTCTAAAAAGTTTCAGAGCGTTACCTGCCTATTTGTGGCAGCTAACGCTCTGAAGGGTTTTAGATTTTATATTATGTTTAGAGTCTTTATCTTGGCTGACTCCATTTGCAATAAAACTATGATGCCAGATTTTTTTGAGCATCTCTGTTTTCTTAATAATTTATTTATATTTCGATTTCATGAAGAATTATAATTTAATGTGAAGATTTATTTCGTGGCTGTCAAAGAGACGCCTAATGTTCTAGCGATCGCAAATTCGATGCGCCGCAGCAGGTTAAAACTGACTGAAGATTCTGCACTGACGATCGGCTCGATTAAGATTGAAAACATGCCCATGCGGTTCCCCGCCAGGACATCAGTAAAAACCCGATCTCCAACCATCGCGACGCGGGCGGGTTCCAGCTTCATTGCCTCGATCGCTTGGCGGAGTTTGCGCCGTGATGGTTTAGCGGCACTGAGGAAATAAGGTAACGATAGGCTATCGGCGATCGCGCCAATTCTTACTTGGTTAGGGTTATTAGTCACTAGCCAGACGGGCACGAGTGCCTTAGTTTGTTGAATCCAGAGGATCAGTTCTGGTGGTGCCACGCCAATCCCGATCGGGACGATCGTATCATCGACATCGAGTACTAAGCCTTCAATTTGGTAATGCGCCAGCAGATCGGGGGTCAAATCCAAAACTGAGCTGCCCAAGACGAGATTAGGCTGTAATAGCGGAAATAATGCCATTTTGATGTGGGATGGGGGAATGAGTGGAGTAATATAGTCGATCTCGAATCGTCAATTGTGAATGAACTTGTGGCTGTGCTGAGATTGAGTCATCACTTATCTAAATGTGCCCTAATTCTAGCCATCCAGATTCACCCTTCACTGTTTGCTAATCAAAAATACTTCGCAGATGATTGAGTCTGCGAAGTATGTTGTTGTCGATCGAGTCGAGCTTGACAATTAGTTATTTTGCACTAGATTGACGCTGTTGGCGAATTGCCTGAGTAGCCGCGACATGTTCGGATAGGGTTTTACTAAAGATATGCGTGCCATCATATTTAGCGACAAAAAATAGTAAGTCGGTGCTATCTGGATTGAGTACGGCCTTCAAACTGCCGATGCCCGGACTAGCGATCGGTCCGGGGGGAATCCCCGCATTCATGTAAGTATTATAAGGATTCGGTCGCTTGACTTCGGCAAAAGTTAGGGGTCGATCGGCTGTTTGTTTGATACCCAGACCATATTCAACGGTGGGATCGGATTCGAGGCGCATCTTCTTGGCCAACCTAGTGGTAAATACGCCAGCAATCTTCGGACGTTCGATCGCGATGACTGCTTCTTTTTCGACGATGCTCGATAGACTCACCCATTCCAAGAGACTAAGCTTATTAGTTACTGTCGCTTTTTGATGCTCCGGTAGGGCGACTTGCTCGAATTGCTCGAGCATTTGAGTTACGACACCTTTGGGGGTAATCGCCTCGCTGGGCACTTTGTAAGTTTCGGGAAACAGAAATCCTTCGAGATGGGGTAGTCCATCGGGGAGCCACGGAAATTTGTCTTTGGGAATTTCTTTAGTTGCGGCAACGAAATCAGCAGCTTTGAAGAGATTTTGCTTTTCAAAGTATTCGCCCATTTGCTTGATGTTCCAACCCTCGCGGATCGTAAACCCAGAGAGGATGACTTTGCCTTCTAAGATCTGAGCGGCAACTGCCGACAGGGGCTGATTGGGGGCGACTTCATAGCTACCTTTTTGGGGGGAGCCTTTGCCCTGTTTGGCTTGCCAAGACGTCCACAGTTTCCAGGCTAGTTGGGACTTAATGACTCCTTTGGCTTCGAGTTCTTGACCGATTGCTTGAACCGTACTGCCTGGTTTAATTTGGATCGAGATACTTTTGGCATTCGGATCGTTAGATGGCGGTGCGGTGATGCCATGCCACCACGCCATACCCCCGCCACCAAAGAGTGTCAGCAGGGCAATCGGTGCGGAGAATAATAACCACTTCGGAGTAGTTTTGGCTGATTTCAAGGGTAATCCTCCAGATCTAGATTTCATCCAATAACATATCCTCAAGCATGGGCTGGAGTTGTTCGGCTTCTTCCTCTGAGAGGAGGGAAACGGGGCCATTAGCGTTGGATTTACCAAAGAATAACAAGGGATCTACTGGCGTGCAAATCGCATATTCTTGTTCTTCATTGTAAAATCTAGCCAAAATTTGAAACTCTTCTGGCTCTAAACTATCGTCGGCTTCATCGAGTTCGATCGTGACTACTTCCGTCGGATCTAATGGTGGTAATTCCCCGATCGCGCTGAGCGTAAATGCGGTGCGTTTGAGGGCGAGATTTTGCTCGGATAAGACAGCATGAGCGTCGGCAAAGATGCGATCAATTTCGGCTTCTTCTTCGATCGAAACTAGTTCGGTGACATCATCTTCTTCATCCCAAGCAAAAATTTCAATTGGTGCATTTTGAGGCAGCAATAGCAAGTATGTCTTGCCATCGAGTTCGAGTTCTCGTTCGATATAACAGGGCAATTCACGCCCGCTTTCATCGGTGAGGACAACTAACTCAGCATCATCAAAATCTTCAGACTGGGGTGATGAGGACATGTAAAACAGTTTTAAATTATAACTTTGGTGGCTAATGTCTAGTTTAGATGTAAACGATCTGCGGCACTTGGACAATAGAGCCGATGCTAACTAGAACGATAAAAGCCACTCATTAGAATACCATACTAGCGGCGACGATCGGTAACACATCGGGCTATTGGATGCTGGAAATCGCCAGTCGCAGCCAGTCTTCAATGTTTTGACTTTTGACCATCAAACTATCTTGACTAATTGCTTGTAGAGCTTGGCAAATTTCATCATTTGTATAGCCCAGTGCTAGCAAGGTCATTTCAACTTCGGCTTGCATTGTGGCATTTAAACTCGTCAGTGGTAATGATTCGCTCAATCCAGAGTCTACGCGCCATTGTCCGAGTTTGCTGCGCAATTCGAGGGCGAGCCGTTCGGCGGTTTTTTTACCGACGCCAGGAGCTGTAGATAGGCGTTGAATATTGCTAGTGACGATCGCTGAAACGGTATCGGCGAGTCCCAGTTTATCTAATAAGGCGATCGCCAAACTTGCACCAACACCACTGACACTAATTAGTTGTCGAAATAAATCTCGCTCGGCTGCGGAACTAAAGCCATATAGCGAGATCGCATCTTCACGCACTTGCTGATGGGTAAACACCTGAATTTCGGTATTGGGGATTACTGTTAATACCATCTGCTGGGGCACCTGCAATTCATACCCCACTTGGTTTACATCCAGTACCAAGATCGCCCGATTATTAGTCGGTGTCTGGATTTGAATGGCGATGCCTTTGAGGTAACTAATCATCTATAAAAAAAGGAATTCCCAAACGAGTTGTGAGTAAACAACAATAGCAGCTAGATTGAAACCGATCGACTAAAATTATCGATCGACGAGCCAGTCAGCATGACATCCCTATTTTATCGTTCATTACGTCGATCGAGCAGGGCAAGTGCAGCTCAAACGCTCTTTAAAACTAGGGAGTAGATGCTGGGGAAAGGAAGGCAGCAGCTAGTAAAGTCAGCATCTAACGATTAGCCATTGCCGCACGTTTAGATTTTTGCTTGAGACTCCCCTGAAAAGTCTGCTCAAACCGATCGAACTGTAATTGTGAGAAGATCGGAAAGTTGATATAAGATAGTTCTTTTCGAGCAACGATCTTGAATTGATGAAAAACAATCATTTAAGCTTCGATCGAAAAATTGTGACATCTGAATCGACCGAATGAATAGTCTGTCATGAATCAGCTCTGCCGTCTCTCCGCCTCCTAACTCCCAACTCCATGACTAAAATTGCTGACTTACGCAAAAACTATACTCAGGCTGGATTACTAGAATCAGATGTCCTTGCCGATCCCTTCGATCAGTTTCAACTATGGTTCGATCAGGCACTGGCAGCGGATATCTTGGAGCCAAATGCGATGACGATAGCCACCGTCACGGCTGATGGTAAACCTTCGGCTCGGATCGTGCTACTCAAAGCTATTGACGATCGCGGATTTATCTTTTACACCAATTACAACAGCCAAAAGGGCATAGAGTTACAACATTGTCCCTATGCGGCATTGGTCTTTCTATGGGGCGATTTAGAGCGTCAAGTCCGAATTGAGGGTCAAATCGAGTTCGTTTCCGAGGCAGAAGCGACAACCTATTTTCACAGTCGTCCAGTTAGTAGTCAATTAGGGGCTTGGGCATCAGCACAAAGTACGATTATTGACGATCGATCCGTCCTCGAACAGAGATTGCACCAACTCGAAACCGAATATCAAGATCGAGAGATTCCCAAACCACCCCACTGGGGCGGCGTGCGGGTGATTCCCCAAGAGATCGAGTTCTGGCAAGGTCGTCCCAGTCGGCTCCACGATCGCATCCGCTATCAATTAGTCGCGGGAAAATGGCAGATCGACAGGCTTGCACCGTGAATTAGGGGATAGGGATCGTGAAGACACCTGTTGTGCTTACACCCTATTCCCTATTCCCTACCCTCTTCTTTCTGTTCGAGTCCAAAGCCAACCAAATTAACCACTGTCGGAACTTCGCCTGGTTGGGGACGTTGATAGGTGACGATCGTTCGGAGGCGAGTCGTCGGCGAAATCAGCCGCAATTGGTCTACTGCGACCGATCGACTGTAATATGTGACCAATTCTAATGTTTGGCGACTGGGTAGATAGGTAAATCGACCGGTAATCGCGCCAGTTTCGGAGTAGCCCTCATCGCGCAGATACAAACCTCGAATCACTTCCGGACTATCGAGGATTTCGGCAGCCAATGGCATCGCGGGAGCTTGTGGATCTTTCGGTAACAGAGCGGGAGCCAAGATTTCCCGATCTGGGACGAATAGAGCCTTGAGATTCATCGCGACGCGATCTCCTTTTTCGGAAACTGTCGCAAAACCAATCCTAAATCCTGGAAAGTCGTCTATTTCTGCTGTTGCAGAGATACTGCCGATGGGTAGGAAAGCTGAAGAAATCTGCTGTTTTTCGGCTACTGCCAATGCTGCTACGTTAAATTCAGTATAGGATCGCTCGACCTCGTTATCTAGTGGGTAATGGTAAGTCCGCTCAGTTTTCCATGTGCCGACACAAGCCGCAAAAAATTCTTGAATTTCTAGCATTTTTTTAGCAATTCTTCCCAGGAGGTTCGCTCGCGAGGGCGATTGGTTCTTATTTTAGCAAGGTTGGCACCAACCAACAGCTTCATTACTGGCCTGACTGCTGCTAGATCGAAACAATTACTGGCAGCTTCATCAACTAGCCGATACACTAGGTAGTCAAGCGGGCGGATCTGCCCGATTAGCATGTCTGAGTGAGATCGATCGAGATCTCAATTAAATATACTCGAATGATAATTGCTGTTGATTAGCTAGGTCTGAGGAATTAATGAATAATTATGACTACAGTATCTAG
>NZ_JANNDR010000079.1:0-1500 GCF_031378165.1 Chamaesiphon sp. OTE_75_metabat_556 | reverse complement strand
ATGCGGCTGCTAGTGGGGTCTATCGCTACGTCAAAACCAAGAAATATCAGGAAGAAAGTCAGGTCGATCGGTGGTTGTATGGTAATTATGGAATGCGGCCATCGGGCAATCTCTGGGAACGGTGGGGTAAATCATTGGGAAATGCAGCTAATACTTCAGTTTTAGCTTTACCCGATCGATTGTTGGCATTATGGGAAGGTGGCGCGCCACACGCGTTAGATTTAGATACTTTAGCAACACTAGGTACGGATAATTTAGGTAGCAAATTCACACCATTAGTTTACTCAGCACATCCCAAAGTCGATCCAATTTCGGGACATATCTATAACTTTGGCATCGAGATCGGGGCACAGCCAAAACTCAACCTGTATGAAAGCGATCGTACTGGTAAGATCGTTAAATCCACACAAACAAAACTACCCAGACTGACAACCGTTCATGACTTTTTGATGGTTGGTAAATATTTGGTATTTTGCATTAACCCGATCGAGATTAAACCACTACCGATCCTACTTCAATTGGCTAGCTATAGTGAATCGATCCGGTGGCAGCCAGCACTCGGAACGCAAATCATGGTATTCGATCGTGAGGATCTGAGTCTAGTTAGTAACTTTACTACCGAGCCGTGGTATCAGTGGCATTTTGGGAACGGTTATGTCAATGCTAACGGTCAGATTATCTGCGATTTAGTTCGCTATCCAGATTTTGATACTAATGAATTTTTGCGAGAAGTAGCAACTGGTGAAACTCACACTGAGGCAATCGGGACACTCTGGCAACTAGTCATCGATCCGGCGGCTGGTAAACTGATTAGTAGCGAACAACTAATCGATCGTAGTTGTGAATTTCCATTAGTGCCATCATCTCAAGTCGGACAAGCATGGCGATATACCTATTTAGCAGTTCACAAATCAGGTGCAGTTCTCAATCGAGAATTAGTGGGGACAATTGGCAGATTCGATCGACAGATGCATACTTTAACTACTGCCAATCTTGCCAGTCATTTATATCCCACCGAACCGATTCATGTTGTCGATAAATTCGATCCTAGTCGAGGCTGGATTCTCACAGTAATTTATGACGGCGAACACCATCAGAGTGAAGTCTGGATTTACGATTGTGACAGATTGGACGAGCCACCAGTCTGTAGATTGGGTTTACCTAGTGTGGTGCCGATGGGTTTTCATGGTATTTGGAAGAGAACCTAACTGAATTAATCTCCCAAAACTATCCGCTCCTACTACTAGATAAGATTCTAAAATCTCAGTACTAGTAATAGGAGCGGTCTAGGGGGTCTGTTCGCTGGAACCTGGCTGCTGAGAGAAACTCTACCAACAAACAGGAGTGAATCTAGAACGATTCTATAGACAAACCGATAAGTTTACTAGAGGACAGTCCCAGCACTCAGCCGGCTAACTCCAGTTTCGAGACCCAGACGTGTACTACTCTCGATCATGGGCACCACCTCCTAATATAATAATTGGATAGCTGTACTAGACA
>NZ_JANNDR010000064.1:0-2162 GCF_031378165.1 Chamaesiphon sp. OTE_75_metabat_556 | reverse complement strand
TCGATCGTCGCCCCAAGGCAAGGAATCATCTGTGCCCTGCCGAATATCGATTCTGTCGCCTAATCCCTTTTTAATCAATCGATTTAAAGCGGTTTTGACCATTGTTTCGGTGGGATCGATACCAGCGATAAAGGTGCCTGTGGTGGTTGACAGGAGCATTTCGGCACAACAGCCAGTGCCAAATCCAATTTCTAGAAATTGCTCATTGTCGATCGGATTAAGTGCCTGAAGTGTTTTCTGGTAGGCATCAGCATTCGTCAATTCCATCAATTTTCCGAAAATTTTACCCGTGAAACCTGACGGACTTTGTGGCAATTTCATTAGTTGTTTTAGCGATCGCTAAGAATATATAAATACTAAGCCAACTTCCTGAAAATCCCCTCTTGGGAGGGGTGCCCGAAAGGGCGGGGTGGGTAAAATCTTCGATCAAACTATGTAATTCCGATCGATCTGTATTACCTCAATCTAGACAAGTTGATTGGTTATTTGTGGGAATCGATTATCTACCTACCCCGTCCTACGGACACCCCTCCGAGGAGGGGATTTAGTGGCACGAATGTTGCTTTTAACTGCTTCTGCATTGTAAATGGGCGACGCACTGGCGCAATTTCAGCAGTTTTCGGTGTTACTGTCCAATCATATTTTTGTAACAACGTCGAGAGCATAATCTTCATCTCCATCTGGGCGAGTTCCACACCGATACAACTATGCACCCCACCCCCAAAGCCAATTAATGAGTAAGGTTGTTTTTTATCTTCTTCTCGCGGTGGTGCAAACCGATCGGGATCGAAGGTATCTGGGTCTTGGTAAATTTCGGGCAACCGATGGGTAAGCTGTGGAAAAATGCACACATACCAACCAGCCGGAATCAGATAACCCCCATGTTCAACATCTGCCATCACCATCCGGCAGATAATAAAACCTGGTGGATACATCCGCTCACCTTCTTTGATGGTATTCGTCAGATGGGGCAGTTGACGAAGCTGTGAGATCGCGATTGGATTATCTCCCATTACTTGCTGCTGTTCATCCCACAATCTTTGCCGCCATTCGGGACAATTACCTAGTTCAAACAATAACCAACTCATCAAGCTAGATGTCGTATCATGCCCTGCAAATAGGAATCCAATCGCCTGATTAATTACTTGAGTTTCTGTAAATTTATTACCATCTTCATCGATCGTATTTAGTAGCAAACTCAGCACATCGGTAGACTGATCTAAATCACCATTTGTCGATCTTTCTTGAATAATTTGGCGGACATAGTTAAAAATTTTGCGGCGAGCAACTTGGCCCCGACCATGTAGAGTCAAGGGATGATCCCATTTAATCACACCATTTAAGCTGTCTACCAGGATCGTAAACCACTCACTTACTTGTTCAATCTCCGCAGTATTTTCGCTACCCAGAAAAATCTTGACGACAATTTTCAGTGTCAGTTTATGCAATTCGGCACTGAGATCGATTGTCCCTTGTTTGCCCCAATCATCGATCGTTTCCGTCACAACCGCCTGAATCGTATCAAAATAAGACGCGATCGCTTGTGGCAGAAACACTGGTAAAATCAGCTTTCGACTAATCCGATGCTGTTGCCCATCTTGCATCAACACCATATCAGGGCTGAGGATCGGCGATAAGAATTTATTACCCAATCGCGAGGACAGTTTATCAGCTTCATCTTTGAACATCAGCCGATTTGCCTCTGGCCCAACTAGGCAAGCGATATTATCAAATAGTCCTGGCATCGATACTTTGAAAATCTTGCCATGCTGCTGATGTCGTTGCCAATAAAATAATTCTTGCTGAGTGATTGCACCGAAGGTATTCCGAATCAGCGGTAATCCAGCATTACCAGGCATCATATTAGCAGGCTTGAGTTTATTAGTCATAGGGTGGATTTGTAGATTTGTAGGTTGGGTTTTATTCTTCAACCCAACATTTCTAGGATATTGGTATATGGCGGTTGACTTTGTTGGTTTTCGGGTAATTTTCCCAAAAATTATTAGTGTTATTTTTCATAGTTGGCTAAAAGTGCCCAACGCGCCAAATTTGTACATTTAGCCAATAAACCATTAAATTACTCTGTAATATAAAGCTGGGTGATCTCCTCGATGAAGTTTGGTTTCTCTAGATTTTCTGGGAGTGCAGAAAGTATACTTTCT
>NZ_JANNDR010000582.1:0-13789 GCF_031378165.1 Chamaesiphon sp. OTE_75_metabat_556 | reverse complement strand
GTAGATTGAGCGGCTAATGTCAAAGCGAGCGCGTCCAAAATTCGCTCTTTGACAGCGAGATCGGTGGGTGTCGTACTAATTTTGATCGCAATAGGGACTGGCGTTGTTGATGTTTGCGGTGCAGTACCCGCACCTGCCGTTGTACAAAAAGTAGTGTATTCTAAGGTGCTCCGAGGACGCACTAGTACGGGTTGCATCAGACTCCGCAGTTGACCTTCCTTGAGGTCGTTACATTTGGCAGTGCTATAGTTGCCGCGACCGACTGAGACAGTATTGACACTAGTAGTCGTGTTATTAAAGACATTGCCCGCGCCGCTACAGACACCCGCACCTGTGGTCGTTGTGCCAGTACCACTGGAGATGACTTGGAAGCCAAATGGCACCGCGCGATCTGGATACATCTCTAGCCGCAAATCGGCCTTGCCATAATACTCACCAATTCCATCTGATTGATTTGGGTCTAGCTTGCTCAATAATCCAGCATCCGGTAATGTCAACCGTGTCACCGGGGTCGTCCGATCTTTGAGCTTGGCATTGTAAGGACTCAAGCTAGTAACTGGGACAGCAGTGCTAGTGGGTGCAGCATTTGCCGGTAAAGCTAGAGTGACAGTTGGTAATTTTGATTTGGTAATCAAGACTTGTCCGCCAGCACTATAACCATTGACTAGAGAAGGATTACCACTATAAATATTACCGACCGCAGTGACAATCCCATCGATCGTCAAGGTAGTAGCATTACCTGCGGTCATATACATATTGGCATTGCTATGCAGTCGCCCATTAAAAGTCATCGGCGGACTGGGGTTAAATTCCAAATCGCCATCGTAGAAAGCCCCAAATTGAAAGATCGGAATGATCCGGCTCTTGAAGTTCATCTGCAAGACGGTATTTGTATTCGTATTGCTGGTGGCGCGACCATTGTTGGCAGCATTAGCTGCCGCGAGCTTGCTATCATATGAAGCAATCAGTGTGGGATCGCCAGGGAGCATCGAGGGCGGAACCTTCTCGCGATCTTTAGCAGCAGTCTCTTCTGACGTGATTCCCGAAGCTATGTTTTGATTGGCATTAGCAGTGGCGTAGACAGTGTATTGATATTCTTGCGCTCTCAAGCCACCAAATGTTTCGTCCGAACCGATCGTGATTGTCGGTGGAGTTTGGGGCGTGCTGGTACCAGTGTATTTTGTAACGTCAGCAACGAAAGTATACGCGACATAGTTGATGCTATTGCGGTTGTCATTTTGCTCGTTAATGACAGTCTCACCTTGACTGGTCTTGCTGGCAGCGATATTGTTGTTGTACCTAAAGGAATAATTCCGACACTCAAAGTCGTTGCTGGTAGGTGTACCGCCAGGAGCGACAGTAAAGCAGTTGGAGATCGTGGCTGCTGAGATGACAGAAGTCGTACCGCCAATCTGAGTACCCGTCGGCGTGGAATAATTGACGAATTTGTCCCGCACCTGTTGCGCGCGTTTGTTCAATCCAGATTCGGCGGCATAGAAAGTATTGGTGCCATCTACGTAGGCATTGGTCGAGGACTTGCTCAAATTGGTCATGGTCATGTAAGCAGCTAACATGCTAAACATGGCGATCGAGACGAGCGAGACGATCAACATGGCATAACCGCGATCCGATCGGCCACCTTGCTGGGCGATCTGCTGTGCTCGCAGCATGAAGTGAATGAGGGAGCGATCGGGGTTTGGCTGCTTATTCATTGTCGGTTACTCAGGATTTGGGTTTCAGAGACTTCGCCATTGGGCTGCAATGGACGAGAGTTACATAATTTTTATAAAGTTGACAAATATGAGGTAGTTGCGATCGATTCCCTGCGCTGGGCACTTAGATCGGTGGCGATCTGAGCCGATCGATCTGGACGCGATCGAGCAGGTGGTATTTTTATATTGCCCAGAATTTCAACAAAACCTGTCACCGATCTCAATTTTGTGTGAATCTCTTGTGGCGATGCTATTTTGGATCTTAATCGCCAGAATTTCGATCGAGTGCGATCTCGATCGCATTTGGCACTAATTTCGATCGCTTTCGATCGTGCCGCCAATTATCGCCATTCCTGAGCTAGGTGGGACACAAAATCGGCAAAAAAAATGACCGCCAACTGACGATCGGTAGTCAATTTAGCAGTCATACTCGATCGAGATGGTGGTACCGTAACCTACCATCTGCATCCAATTAAAAATTCTTGGTATCTAATTCGCTCCAGATTGAGGAGCGATATCAAACCGATCGATCGAAATTTTTCGATACATAACTCATCGTCCCGCTCAGAATTGCGCCGCCCATTAGAACGCTAATCGCAGGTAAAAATAATGGCTCCCACAGGCTCTGCCAGACTAGTAGACCGAGTGGAATATGAGCATAGTTGCCCGCGATCGCCACGAGAAACCAGATAAAACTCAGCAATACAAAAAAGACATTAAAGGTGAGTAAATTATTGATGAGATTGGAAATTTTGGCAATCATATAATCTTGTGCTGAGATTTTTATTAGCTAGCATCGTTGGCAAAGCCTACCACTGGGAATCGTCCGCCCTCATCAATTATATCGATCGCTCGTCCCGAACGATGGGATTAAACCCCAATCGGTAGGCGTCGATCGCGATCTTAAAAAATTAATTAAAATTAAGATATATATTTCAGATCGATAAATTGACCCATCTCTACAGGCTAGCTCCCAAGCAATATCAACCGATTTGCATCCAGGCTGTCAGTGCAGTGGCTAGCGCGTCCGCCGCATCATCAGGACGGGGAATTTTGTCGAGACTGAGTTCGCGGGCAACTGCGGCTTGCACTTCTGGCTTTTGGGCATTGCCGTAGCCAGCAACTGCTTGTTTGATTTGGGCAGGGGTAAACTCCACCCACGGAATCTGATGTTGGGCGATGACCAGCAAAATCACACCTCTAGCTTGAGCGACGGGGATCGTATTGCCCATTTTATAGAAAAACAACTGCTCGATCGCCACTAAATGCGGTTGGATTTCGTCTAATAAGCTGTGCATGTCATCATAGATCGTCTGGAGTCGAGAACCAATCTCCGTCCGCGCTGGAGTCTGGATAATCCCAAAATCAATCAATGTCGCTATCGGTGGACGAGTCGCTGTCGAAACAGAAATCGCCCCAAAACCCAGACTGGCTAATCCTGGATCTAATCCCAGGATTTTAGTAATTGTCATTGATTTAACCAAAAATAGGCTCGAACTGTGCGTCTACTCGTGAGTAATATGGCTGAACCTAGAGATTTAACCTTTACGATCGCAATTATAGTCGGATTAAATGGGCATATAAGATATATGGCACCCAGCGCGCGATCCCAAATTAACAATTAACCTTTGCGATCCGTCAGAGTACCTGTAAGATTGACTCATCTGAAGTTTGTCTATCAATTTGAAAATTCTCTTATTTTTTAACCCCGAAAAATAATGTCGATCGGTCTCTTTAGACGAGCAGTCAGAAATTTAAGACGTGGTAGTAGTACTTTACCGTCACAGGATGGTAAATATTCCAGTTTACGGCGAATATTTCAGTGGTTATCGCCGGGTATCTTTGTCAAACGCTGGTTATTTACAATCTATATTGGCGTCCTGATGACGATTTTGGGCTTGGCAATCTGGCTCAAGTTGACCCCGATTTTTTGGCTGTTCCAGCTCGTCGATCGGATGATTGAGTTTTTGGCCAGAGTGATTCCCAACTACTTGTCCGGTCCGATTGTGCTGGCTTGTGGCCTATTTTTGGTGTTTTGGGGACATAGTCGATCGCTCGGCGAAATTAGTAAGGTACTCCGTCCCGATGGTGGCGAAACCTTGTTGGACATGCTCTGGCACAATCGCCGGCTCAATCGGGGGCCAAAAATCGTGGCGATCGGTGGCGGTACGGGCTTATCGACGCTGCTACGGGGTCTGAAACTGTATAGTGCGAATTTGACTGCCATTGTCACTGTTGCCGACGATGGCGGTTCTTCAGGGCGATTGCGGCGCGATTTTGGTGTGCTCCCACCTGGCGATATTCGCAACTGTATTGCAGCGTTAGCAGACGAAGAAAAATTATTAACCGAGCTATTTCAATATCGTTTTGAAGCGGGCGATGGCTTGATGGGTCACAGTTTCGGTAATTTGTTTTTGACAGCAATGTCTGAGATTACTGGCGATTTGGAACGAGCTGTCGTTGCTAGCTCCAAGGTTTTGGCAATTCGCGGGCGGGTATTGCCAGCCACGCTGACAGATGTAACTCTATGGGCGCAACTCGCCAACGGTAGCACGATTCAGGGTGAATCGACGATCGGCAAATCCGAGAGTCAAATTGTCGAAATTGGTTGCTCTCCAGCCAATCCGCCGGCTTTACCAGCCGCGATCGCCGCAATCAAAGAAGCGGACTATATTATCATGGGGCCAGGGAGTCTCTATACGAGTGTCATTTCCAATCTCCTCGTCCCCGAAATCGCCCAAGCCATTGCGGCGCGGCAAGTGCCCCGGATTTATGTCTGCAATATTATGACTCAGCCTGGTGAGACGACGGGTTATACCGTTGCCGATCATATCGAAAGTATCGATCGAGCTTGCGGTCACAAGTTATTCGATGCCGTGTTGGTACAGAAGATACCACCGTCTACCGACTGCTTGCAGTATTACTCGGAAGAAAATTCTTATCCTGTGTTGCTCGATCGAGATGATATCAAACAATTGGGGCGCAGTATCTTTTCGGTGAATGTGATGGAGGAAGATCCCACTACTCGTTATCTCCGTCACAATCCCCGTCGGTTGGCTAAAGCCTTGATTCATTTTTACCGTCGCGCTCAAGAGTCAGCACCATATCGGAGTTTGAAGGTCGCACCGATTGCCCGTGATGTGAAGTCAGCTTGAGGATCGAGATCCCGATTGCCTTCCATCACTAGTCCCTAACATCACTATGATCGATCGAATTGTCCAGTTACCAGCCGCAAATGCTACCCAAGCCTTGGGTTTAGAGTTGGGTCGATCGTTGACAGCCGGCAGCGTGTTGTTATTGACTGGCGAATTGGGTAGTGGTAAGACTACCCTCGTCCAGGGTTTAGCCCAAGGACTGAATATTGACGACGCGATTGTCAGTCCGACTTTTACGATTATTAATGAATATCTTGGCGGTCGGTTGCCGTTGTATCATCTCGATCTCTATCGGCTCACGTCTGCTGAGGTTGACGATCTACATCTGGAAACTTATTGGTTGGGACTCGAAGCCGAGTTGGGGATTATGGCGATCGAGTGGGCTGAAAGATTATCATACCTACCACCGGATTATCTGCGGATCGAATTAACTTACGATCCCGTTGATGGTCGGATTGCGAAGTTACGCGATCGAGCATAATTAGTTGGGGAGGGCGGGTTTGAATTAGATCTTGATAATTATCCGTAGGTGATTCCATAAACCCGCCCCTACAGATCCTGGTTGTTTCTACAATGTCGGACTTTATGTCGGAATTAATTCACCTGGGCGAAGGCGCGACCATTTGCCGCTGTCTTTGGCAAAACTCAGACAGCCGACGACATCCCATTCCATTTCGACCCCATCATCGAGAGTGCGAATATTCACATTGATTTGGGGCTGAGTCGCTTCAAAGTCAGGCACAGCGGTCAGATGTACTTGTTGGTGTTGTTCTTCCACCGCATGATAGGTCGTGCAGCGATCGACATACTCACAATTGATGCAGATACACATAAGATATGAGGGGTTAGGGACTAACCGATATCTAGTATTCTATGCAATTTTTAGAGAATCTACCATTCGATCTCGATCTGTTACCAAAACCTATCTATGTGGTGGGTGGAGCGGTGCGGGATGGGTTGCTCGGACGGGTACGGGCGGAATTAGATCTAGATTTAGTTATCCCCAAACGGGCAGTCGCGGTGGCGCGACAGTTGGCGACAACATACCAAGCGGGGTTTGTGTTGCTCGATGCCGAACGCCAGATTGCACGGGTGGTGTTTCCAGGGCTGACGGTAGATATCGCCCAGATGGATGGCGCGAGTATCGATCGAGATTTGGCACGACGAGACTATACGCTCAATGCGATCGCTTATGACCTTCAAACAAGACAGCCGATCGATCCATTCAATGGCACTCAGGACATCGAGCAGCGCACGATGCGGATGATTTCTAGGGACAACCTCATTGACGATCCGTTGCGCTTGCTCAGAGCCTATCGCCAAGGGGCGCAACTGAATTTTACGATCGAATCCGAGACGCACCAGACCATTCGGGAGTTAGTACCGTTGCTAACGACAGTGGCGGCGGAACGGGTATTGGCGGAGTTGCGTTATTTGCTCCAAACACCGAATAGTAGTCCGTGGTTGGCGACAATGGCGGCTGACGAGTTGTTGACAGGCTGGCTAGAAATTCCGATTTGCGCGGATATTGAGGAGCGATTGGCAAAATTCGATCGGGCGGGCGCATTAATCGATCGAGATTATCCTGCACTCGGTCGCGAACTCGATCGATCCGTACGGGAGACAATCTCGATTTCTAGGCGGGCGATTGGTAAATTCACCATCTTATTATCACCACAATTAGAGTTAGCAACAGCCCAAATGTTGCGACTAACATTGAGTTCGGCAGAAATTCAGATCGTGACTACTCTCATTACTTATTTACCACAATTATTAGGGGTACAGATGTCTGTGGCCGAACAATATTTTTGGTTTAAAGCCGTCGATCTTAATTTTCCGATCTTGGTGGTAGGGGCAATTGCTGCTGGGGTAGAATTAGTTAATTTGGAGCCGTTAATCGATCGTTATCTCGATCTGCAAGACCAAGTTGCTCATCCCACACCATTAGTCAATGGCCGCGATTTGGTCGAATTTTTGGAGATTTCACCCTCGGCAAAGATCGGTAAATTACTCACTGAAATTCAACTAGCGAGAATTACTGGTAAGATCGAGACACCCGCAGAGGCACTCCACTTTGCCAAACAACTCTTACCATCGTTGGCGTAGCCGAGCTGCGAGATAATTGATGAGTTATTTGATTAGTTATTTGATTAATTTAGCTTGCTTGAATACATCCTGAATCGTATCGCCGACAATAAAACCATACATTACTTGGGAAATGGAAGCTAAGCCGATCGAACACATAAATGCTGCTAGCGGTGATGACATCCAATTCCAGCCAAACAAGACTACCGAACTGATAATAATTATCGCTGCGATAATGCCACCGAGCGCACCTGCGAGTAATTGCTCGCGATCCCAATCATGCCAAAGCGATCGCCAGTACAGACTTTGCTGGATCAGAGACTTTTGCCAATTACCAATCAGCCGACCATTGATCCCACCGACAACAGCCCCAATCAGTGCCAAAATAATCAGGACGGTACCATCTTCATCTAATTCAAATATTTTGATGCCGATATGAATTAAACCCCAATTTAAAATATTCATCGGTAATCCAGCGATCGTGGTGTACATCCACCGACGATCGAGTGATTTGATAAATTGCTTGAGGATTTGCCATTGTAAATAGCCTTGAATGGCACTACTTAGTAAACAACCGATTAGTCTCATCAAATAGATTGCGGGTAGATTATCTACGTGACAGATGAGGATGACTAAAGTGACGATCGCTTGAGTGGCGATTGTGAGTGCGATCGAGCCACAAACTTGGATTAGTAACCACTGATTTAAAAAACTGGGCTGGAGATGCTTGGACATTTTAATAATTGATAGTTGATAATTGATAATTGATAGTTAAAAAACTGCGTTTTTTGAGGATTTGTTACAAGATGTTAGCGTTGGGTGTTTTTTGGATATTTTCGATTAATTTCCAGTCTCGATCGTGAGTGAACTTAGATTTCTGTTCGTCAAAGAAAGCGATGACTAATTGGCGATCGAAGTTAAGTTCGATTCGCAGGCGATCGCCAAGGTTGAGATCTAGATTGGCTGCTAGTGCTAATTTTTGAAGATCGATCGACCTTGGTTTGGCAAGTTTAAGGGCTAAGACATAGAGCGGTTGATCGGGGAATACTTGGAGTGGTTTACATACTAAATATGCCCGCTCGATCGCCGAATAAGGCACCAGCTTGCGACAAATTTCGGCGACTAAATCTGGCTCTAGATCGTGAGGCACAAATCGATCGGTATCGGCGAGCGTGCGTTCTAATTTCGATCGCCATTGTTTGGGCAAATGTTGTTGTCGCCATGCCAAATAAGTCTCTGCGGCTGCGAGATCCCCATCCAACATGTGAAACCGATACAACTCCTCACAACTGGGTACGACTAAATCTGGATCGAGGGCAATCGTCCGTTCTAAATACGTGCAGCCGCTGAAATGCCCCCGATTGACAAGCTCTTTACCAACTTGATAGTTGGCACGAGCGCAATCGGGATGAGCGCCGAGCAGTTCTTGCCACAAAGGAAATGCGGCTGCATCGCCAGCTAATTTACCAGTGAGATCGGCTTGAATAGTGGCTTCATTAATAGTAAGCGGGGAAATTGTCGCTTGAAAATTCAGGGTGCCTAGATATTCGTGTTGATATCGCGCCTGGTGATATTGACGCAACCAAGCAGATTTGCGACTTTCAGCCCATTGAAGATCGAGTTCGGCTGCTAGATCTGCCAACCTGTCGCCAAAAAAGCGTTCCGCTGCCGTACATTCGATCGGTTGTGGCGTCCAGTCTGTAGGGATCGGGTAACCAACAGCCGCCAACCTGTCGCTCAAACAGGGATGAGTATCATCGGTATCTGTCGCCTGTCCCAAAATCAAGCCCAGCCAGACTTGTGCGATTTGTGGATCGAGGGGTTGACGCAATGTGGCTAACATTTGCGTCACCACATCCGGCGGTGGGGTGGGCGATTCCTGGGCTTGGCGATCGAGTTGGCGATTGAAATGCTCTTGTAAATAATATTGATAAATATAAGTTTGGATCAGATCGTTTGCGGCAATTTCGGGACTCGTCATCCGTTTTGCCAGGGCATCGGCAGCGTATTCACGATCGCGTACCGATACAAATGAGTAAGCTTTAATTAACGGTTCGTACCAACGAAAGAACCACTGCAAAATAAATAAATTATTGTCGGCGGTGAGCTGTTCCCACATCCGTCTGACTCGGAAAATATAGCCAGTAAAACTACTATCATGATTCGATAGATGTCCGAGTTCGTGGGCTAAAGTTGCTTCGAGTTGTGCGGGTGTCAGCGATTGTAATAAGGGCAAGCCGAGGATCAGATAATTCTGGTGCCATTCTTGCCAGCCCAGATGCGGCGTCTGATAAATAGCCGCATTGTGTTCATAGTTGACTACCACATGATGAATTTTAGGCGTCTTTAACTCACGACTCAAGCGATCGATAACTGCAAATAATTCGGGAAACTCAGTGTGATGAATTTCGCGATCGCTCAATGGTGTCGGCTGTACCCAAAACGTGGCGATCGCCACCAATCCAAATAGCACCCATAATTGATGGGGATCGATGGTGATCGAGCGGTTTTGAGTTAGCTCGAACAGCCACCGCACCATCCATAAACTGCTAAAGACACTCAGACAAATGATGGCGATATAACCATAGCCGATCGTCGCTAATGCCGCGACTTGTAGGTGATATTTAGTAGTTGTCCGCTGCCGTGTCGATCTTTCTAATTGTCGGACTAGTAGATCGAACTTAGTCTGCTGCTCTAATTCCATCGGATCGCAATTCAAAGTTCCAAACCCAAAATTGCTGTAGTTCGGTAATGTACCTACAAACTTCAATTTCAAATTCAGTGGGATGAAACTAGTATTCCCACGCGATCTTAGACCTATCTAAGTGCATCTACGGATCTTTGATTTCGATCGTTAATTTAGTTGAAATTACTGATGCCAGTAGTTGTAGTCAATTAATTGTGCGGAGGATCGGATTTTCGGGAAAAGTAAGACTATCTCATCTGCGATTGCCCGCACGGTTTTTCTATGACTATTATTAATAATGCTCTCTATGAAAGTGTTAGCGATAGTGCTACCGAACTAATTCTTCAGCCACGCTCCAGTCGCGATCGCATTATGAGGCGAGCCTGGATTGAATCGATCCTATTTGTCATGCTGGCGGTACCTGTCGGGACGCTCGTACCAACGATAATCATCTCAGCGATGTTCTCAACAGTCTTGGGAACATCCATGCCTGGATTTCTGAATGTGACTATTTTCATTTCCTGGCTAGCTGCCATGCTTAAGGTCGCCTGGGACATCCTCAGTTATAGTGGCTACATGACATTTATCTTCGATCGAGTCCAGCAGCAATTTGTTATTAATATTGCCAATATTTTTGGTAGAAATTCAGTTCAAATTATTCCGTTCGATCGGATTGCTGATGTGCAGTTGGACGAGCGTAATCATGATGGTATGTCCGTCGAAGTCTTTCTCACTTTAAAGGCACACCAGGATGATAAATCGGCTAAACCACAAAAGATCGTGCTCAGTCGATTCTCTTCGGAGGAATACCGGACGGTCGCTAATCTCACCTTACGGGAAGAACATCAAGAGTTATTATTAGTAGTCAGAACTACGTTAGGATTTTCGACTAAGGCAATTTTAGATAAGTTGCAACAAAATCTCCCGATTCCGACAGAGGAAGAGCTGCAAGCAGAGAAAGCCCAAGCTATATTAGCCGGACAGGAAAAGATTAAAAACCTCTCTGGGGCAATATTTGCGAGCAAGCAAGATAAACAAGATCGGCTCGGCACATTACGATCCCAAACTATCCAATTTCCTGAAGATCCGCAGATTTGGCAAGATTTTGCCCTGCAATTGGCAATGCAGAAAAATCTACCTAGAGCTGAAATTATCGATGCTTATCGTCACGCCGAAGCACTCTATCTTGATAGCGGCGATACCGATCGAGCCTTGGCAGTTACCAGGACGATCGAGGGCATTCTAAGTAGGGATTTAGATTAACTTTCCATTCAGATTGGCCTCTATTTTAATTTGGATATTTATTAACTAACATGATTTATAAAGTCGATTATAGTTTAATGGGTTGGATGCAATCTGTCGGTCATATATCGATCGGGAGAAATAGCTCTTATCAGATTGAGAGTTTTGGTACGATCTATGTTGTGTACGATCTGCTGGGAAGAGTATCGACGATCGATGGTCGCGAATGTGGTTATAGAGGATGGTTTTCACCACTCTTATCTATCGGCGACATTCCAATTAGTTTGGAAAAACCAAGATGGTGGGGCGGTGAATCGAAGAGGCTTGCAGTGGGAAATCTGAAGCTAGGATATGGTAAGTGGAACCGAATTGAATCGATCGGCAATCTGAAAATCGGTTATGGCAAATTTGGCAGAATGACAGAAATTATTACGGCTGGCGATCGAGATCTTACACATCTACAGCAAATTGCCTTGACTCTCATCCTCATCGAAAAGGCAGGAGCATCAACAGCAGACTAGTTCCACCAAATCGACCTATTTAATCGAGTGAAAGTTAGTCATAATATTAAAGATAATTAAACTATCGATCGACCGCGCCGCCATGTATCGAAATCTGATTTTGTTTGATGGAGTCTGCAATTTTTGTAACAGTGCAGTCAATCTGGTTATCGAGATCGATCGTCACCAGATTTTTAAATTTGCGCCGATTCAGTCCGAACTAGGGCAACAACTCTATCGTCAGCAGGGTTTAGATCCGATCGATATTCAGACACTAATGCTGGTTGATGGAGACAAAATTTTGACCAAAAGTGATGCGGTTTTAGCAGTATTATCTCGGCTTGATGGTGGTTGGCAATTGCTAGGCGCATTTACCGCGATGCCCAAACCGCTGCGCGACTGGGCTTATAGTGAATTTGCGCGGCAACGATTCGCGCTATTTGGCAAGCGAGATACGTGTATGGTACCAACATCAGAACTACTAGAACGATTTATTCTGTAGCGGATTTACTCGTCGAGATGATATGGATATCGACGTTTTTTAGCAATCGGAGTATCTGTTGGGTTAACGAACCCTTCCAAAAAGTTTGCCAGCGCGATTTTTGACTCTCACCCATGACAATTTGGGTGATTCGATATTGTTGGGCAGTTTGAACGATCGCTTCGAGTACATTGTATGCACGCACTTGAATAAATTCCCCGCAAAATTCTTGACAAAGCCGCTCACAGGTATCGATGTGTAGGCTTTCAGATTTGGTCAAAAAGCGATCGGGTTCGTTGACAAATAACACATAAAAGCGAGCGTGCATATAGTTAGCGATGCGCGCGCCCCGACGCAGCAGTTGGATCGTATTCGGGTATGTAGAAATACACACCAACACGCGTTCGTGAATGTTGCAAGAGGCGGGGACGAGCACATCTCCATTCGCCTGCTCGGTATCATCCTCGATATTATCCGCGACTTCTCTCAGTGCCAACTCCCGCAGTGCTGCCAAGTTACGCCGCTGAAAGAAATTGTTCAGCGATCGATCGATCTTGTCAGGAGCGTAGATTTTGCCATCGCGGAGGCGTTCTTGGAGGGTTTCGGGCGTGACATCGACGACGACAACTTCGTCGGCAGCTTCGAGGACTCGATCGGGAATGCGTTCGCGGACGACAACACCGGTAAGCTGGGCGACGGTATCGTTGAGGCTTTCAATATGTTGAATATTCACAGTGGAATAAACGTCAATTCCCGCCCCAAGGAGCTGTTCGACGTCCTGATAGCGTTTTTCCCGCTCGGAACCGGGGATATTAGTATGTGCTAGTTCGTCTACCAATACCAGTTGCGGCTGGCGGCGGCGGATGGCGGGTACGTCCATTTCGGTCAGCGCGACGTCTTGCCAGATAATCTGCTGGCGGGGTACTTGCTCTAGTCCGATCGCTTTGGCCATTGTTTCAGCCCGATTGTGGGTTTCGAGCAAGCCGATGACGACATCGATTCCTTCGGCACGGAGCCGATGTCCTTCTTCGAGCATCCGATAGGTTTTACCGACGCCGGGACTCATGCCGATAAAAATTTTGTGTTTGCCGCGACGATAAGTTTGCATGAATTAGTTGGGAGTTGGGAGTTGGGAGTTGGGAGTGAATAGTGGATAGTTTGCACAAAGTAGAGCATTAACGTAGTGCGTCTAGGGCGAGATTTAATTTCAACACATTCACGCCTGGTTCGCCAAAGATACCCACAAAGCGATCGTCGGTGTTTTGAACGACTAATAATTCGATGCGATTGGGTTGGAGTTTGCGAGCTGTCGCAACGCGTTGAATTTGCGCTCTTGCAGCTTCAGGGGTGATGTGGGGGTCGAGGCTGGAACCAGAGGTATAGAGGAGGTCAGCGGTAGGTTTGATGCCTGCTTGTTGGAGTCTGGGGCGGTCGCCAGCGATCGCTTTTTTGGGATCGGGGTCGGTTTTGCCGTTGATGCGATCGAGCAAGGCGGGGTTGCTGGGGGCGATGTTGGTAGCTCCAGATACTCCGGTTTTGAGGATGCCTGCTGTATCTTGGGTGGGGTTGGCCGTGCTGTAGCTGGTGCTACTAGGGCGACTGTTGAAGTAGCGATCACTGGTGAAGGGTTGACCGATGAGGGCGGAGCCGACGATTTGTCCTTGGGTGTTTTTGAGGGGGCTGCCGTTGGCTTGGTAGGGGAAGGCGACTTGGGAGATGGCGAGCATGGTGAACGGGTAGATGATGGCGACGAGGAGCCAGAGGGTAAGGGTGGCGCGGATGGCTTTGGTGATTTCGCGGATGGGGTTCATGGGTTTAATTGTGTGGGTTGGGACTGAGATTGGTGCTTGGTTTTGGGTTGTTTGTGGTGTAGAACCCGGACTTGTGGGGGGTGGAGCAACACCCCCCCAACACGGGGGGGGGGGGGG
>NZ_JANNDR010000201.1:0-12059 GCF_031378165.1 Chamaesiphon sp. OTE_75_metabat_556 | reverse complement strand
GTGGATCGTCAATAAATTTTTGTGGGCTGGATACATGCGATCAGTCATGTCAAATGTCAAGATCCAACTTGATGCTCGGTCGATCGATTAAATTTTCGGCGATCGATTGTTATAGTGGAAAGAGCGCATGTCGATCAGAATTTATGCAAAATCCAGCAGCAGAATTTATCGGGCAAGTTTTATGCGATCGCTATCAGATCGACAAACAGTTGGGGCAAAAGACTGGCAGACGCACATTTTTGGCGATCGATCTCCAGACAGAATTGCCAGTTGTTATCAAATTACTGATTTTTAATAATGAGTTTATTTGGGACGATCTCAAATTATTCGAGCGCGAAGCCGAAACCCTCAAACATCTCGATCTGCCAGCGATTCCCCGCTATCTAGATTATTTTGAATTTGACTTACCAAATTTAAAAGGGTTTGCGCTCGTGCAAACTTATATCGATGCGCGATCGCTCGAAGAAGTGGTGCGTTCGGGCAGACGGTTTACTGAGAGCGAATTGCAAGAATTTGCGGTATCGATGTTAGATATTCTCGATTATTTGCACTCACTCCAACCACCAGTGATTCATCGAGATATTAAACCTAGTAATATCCTACTTACCAATCGATCGGGCAATAGTATCGGCGATGTCTATCTCGTCGATTTTGGTTCGGTGCAAAATGTGGCTGCCAAGGATGGCGGCACGATGACGATCGTCGGCACTTATGGATATATGCCGATGGAGCAATTCGGTGGCAAAACCGTCCCAGCTTCCGATCTTTATAGTTTGGGTGCAACTTTGATTTATACGATCGCGGGTGTACATCCTGCCGATTTGCCTGAAGATGATGGCAAAATTCAGCTACCAGTTAATAATCTGAGCAAAAGCTGGCGACGGTGGATCGAAACGCTGACGGAAATCAGTCTGAAGAAACGTTTTCCCGATGTCACAGCAGCAAAATTAGCACTAGCAAGATTAGACGATCGCGATCTTGTGGTGAGAGAAAAACCTTATGGCAGTGAGATTGCGATCGCTAAACAGGCAGATCAGATCGAGATCGTCATTCCCGATCGCCGTTACCCGATTGGCTGGGGAATTGCGTTGTTATTAAGTATATTTGTCGCACCCATTTTTGGATCGATTTTGAGCTTAATTCTCATGAGTATAACGGGAAGTTACCTAATCGCTTTCTCATTATGCTATCAGTTTTTACCATTTACGCCATTTTTGTATAACTTTGCCTATTATTTCTTTGGTAAGTTACATCTAAAAATTGACAAAAACCAGATTAGTGCTCATCGGCAAATAGGCGATTTTCGGCTTGGTGAGCAGACTCCTACTAGTCTGCGATCGAATATCGATCGTCTCAGCTATTATGATTTTAAACCTCAACCAGAGGGCAAGCATAAAAAATTAGTGCCCAAAGAGATTGTCATTTTTGCTGGTACAAGAGAGTATCGAATTTACAGTCACAGTGAAGCTGAATGTGAATGGTTGCTTGCGGAATTAAGTGAATACTTGGATTTGCCAGTCCGTAGATAACTGATGAAATCAATGTGAATTTAATAGTCAAAGTCAGGCAGCGCGAGTAGGGGCGATTGGATCAGTTAACTTAGATTAAACAATCATCGATCGAGTTGCATATCGATCGCGACCCCAGCTTCGATGATAAAATTTGGGTCTAAAACTACTCGACCTGACTAATTTTTTATGAATACTCCCGTCTATCCCGTCCGCTGGCAAACCGATCGCGTTTTGCTAATCGATCAAAATCGGCTGCCGAATGAGTATACTCATGTCGAAATTAGTCGGGTGGAAGATATGGCACGAGCGATCTCGACGATGATCGTTAGAGGTGCGCCGGCAATCGGGGTGGCGGCGGCGTATGGGATGTATTTGGGTGCCAGAGATATTCCGACGACAGACAAAGCTGAGTTTTTGATCCAACTTACTGAGATTGGTAAAACACTTAGAGCTACTCGTCCGACGGCGGTAAACTTATTTTGGGCGATCGATCGGATGGAGGCGACAGCACGTAATTGCGTGGGGAGTGTTGCCGAAATCATGCCGCAATTGCTAGTAGCCGCGCAACAGATTAATGCTGATGATATCGCAACTTGCCAAGCGATCGGCGCGCATGGGTTGAAGGTTTTACCGAGTAGTCCTGAGAAGTTATGTTTGTTGACACATTGCAATGCTGGTGCCTTGGCGACTGCTGGTTATGGTACCGCGTTGGGGGTAGTACGTTCGGCCTGGACGCAGGGACGATTGGCACGGTTGTACGCTGATGAGACGCGGCCGCGATTGCAAGGGGCGAGATTGACTAGCTGGGAATGCGTTCAAGAAGGGATTCCGGTGACGGTGATTGGCGATAGTATGGCCGCACACTGTATGAAACAGGGTTTAATCGATGCGGTGGTAGTCGGAGCAGATCGGATTGCGGCGAATGGCGATGCTGCTAATAAAATCGGTACTTATAGTCTCGCTTTGGTAGCTAAAGCGCACAATATTCCGTTCTTTGTGGCGGCACCACGATCGACGATCGATTTTAGTCTTAGCGATGGGAGTCTAATTCCGATCGAGGAGCGGCATCCGTCCGAGCTGTACCAAATCGGCGAAACGATCGTCTGTCCGCCCGGTGTTGAATTCTACAATCCGGCTTTTGACGTCACACCAGCCCATTTGATTCAAGCAATTATTACTGAGTTTGGGGCATTTGCACCAGCAGAGGTCGCGAATATCCAAACTATGTAATCAAACTATCCCCGCGACCTCGATTTCCAGTATCCAGATTTGCCGCTGTGGACTTATTGATTTGGTTTGGGGGCAATTTGTATCGCTGGACTCGGCTGGTGCGCAATCCCCGTGTCAAAATTCGACCAATTCTCATAAAATAAAAGTAAGTTGACTATTGTCAAGCAAGAAATGACTTAATTTATTCCAGCAGTTTGTCGAATCTTTGGTCGAGGAGATCGGCTAATCGATGTGTCAAGATAAACATAATTGGTAATCGATCGGCGGCATACTTTGGATAACTTGCAAGTGAGTGATGAGAGCGTACGCATAGTGAATCCGATCGGATCTACGCTTCAACAGCGTTATCAAATCCTGGAACAATTGGGGCACCACGGATCGGTCACTACATATCTAGCTATCGACCTGCAAGTTCCAGGTAATCTCCAACTCAAATGCGTGGTTCATCAATATGAATTGCCCGATGCCAACTCCGATAGTCCTGAGTGGAAACAAGCAATTAGTAAGGCTCAGAGTCTCTACGATCTCAGCCGCAAAGTCGAGCGATTGCCGATAATTTACAGTTATTTCGCCCAGGAACGATTTTTTTACATTGTCAGAGAGTTTGTGGCGGGAATGCCCTTATCACAAGAATTAGCGGCTGGGGTTAACAGTAATAATTCTCCTCACGATCTACCAGCCCGGACTCTGTCGCAAGTAGTCATGCTCCTGGCTGATTTGCTGGAAGTCCTGCGTGATATCGAACGGTGTGACATGACACCCGAGCGGATCTCAATTACTAATATCATTCGCCGCCAGCTTGATGGCAAACTTGTCCTGCTAAATCTACCACTAGCAATTGAGATCGCCAGCTCGATGCAGACAACTGGAGACAACCTGTCATTAGTAGGCGAAATCGCGATCGCAGCGGCTACAGGTGCCAATCTCCCGCTGACAACTAGCCAGATCGCTCAATGGCAACAGTTAGAAACCCAGATCGATGCTCCACTGGAGAGGATTCGCCAACGACCCGAACTAATCGAGATCGTCGATCGATTGTTGGCGACCGAACCCGCGCTGGCATATCCATCAATAGCCGCCGCTTGGCAAGCGGTAGTGAGTGCGATCCCCAAACTGCTCGTCCATCGGCATGCGGGGGTACAGCAGCGGACGGAGATTGCCAGAGAGGTTAAGCTAGCGATCGATCGGGGAACGGAACTCTACGCTGTCGGTAATTGTCGAGCGGCGATCGCGGCATACGAGCAGGCACTAGGACTCGATCCTAACTGTGTGGATGCCTATTGTGGGCGAGGCAATGCACTCCGGTTTTTAGGAGATTATGCTAGTTCTGAGGCTGATTTTCAGATGGCGATCGGACTCGATCCCGATTGTGGGGTGGCTTATATCGGGCGCGGACTGGCAGTCTGTTTTGGCGCGCCATCATCGCTCGATCCCCATGCTGATTTTGAGCTGGGCAAAAACTTACTCGCTCACTCGACAAGTGCGATCGAGTATGTGATGCGGGGTACCGCCAAAGCTCAATTGAACGATCCTCAAGCCGCGATCGCTGATTATAGTATCGCGATCAAGATGAATCCGCGCTTATTGTTGGCATACAATAATCGGGGCAATTTATATCAATATTTAGGCGAGTTAGAGCGTGCCCTGGCAGATTTTAGTCAGGTATTGAAGATCGACTCCCGATCGGCGATTGCTTACAATAACCGGGCGATTATTTATACCCAACACGGTCAGTTTGCCGCAGCGGTTGCCGATTATCAAAAAGCGATCGAACTCCAGCCGGATTTTGTGAGTGCCTACAACAATCTCGGCAATAATTATTGTCAGATGGGCAAGTATTCAGAGGCGATCGCCCAATACTCTCAAGCGATCGTCTTCGATCCCAACTTTGCGGTTGCTTATAGCAATCGCGCCAATGTTTATCGGATTCGGGACGAAATCGAGCTAGCTTTGGCTGACTACGATCTAGCGATCGAACTCGATCCCAATTTGGTCATCGCTCACTACAATCGGGGGATTTGCTATCGACAAATCGGCAATCATCAAGCCGCGATCGATAACTATACTCAAACCATCGCCCTCGATCGGCAATATCTTCATGCCTATTACCATCGTGGGAATGCTCGTAAATATTTGGGCGATCATCATGGGGCGATCGCCGATTATACACACACGATCTGTTTCGATCCCAATCATCTCAACGCTCATTACAATCGGGCGATTACCCGTAGTGAAATCGGCGATGTTTCTGGCGCATTGGACGATCTCGATCGCGCCATCGGGTTAGATCCGGCATTTAGTGCGGCTTATTACCAGCGCGGCTGGCTCTTAGCCAGCGATGGCGAACACCAATATGCACTGGCAGAATATCAACGAGCCATCGCGCTCAATCCCGATTATCTCAATGCCTATTATCGCCGAGGCTGTAGTTATCAGAGTTTGGGCGAACTCTCCGCTGCGAGTGCAGATTTTAGTCACGCGATTGCACTCGATCCGAACTATGCGCCTGCTTATTATCAACGGGCGAAGGTGTCCGAGTCGATCGGCGATCGCACTGGCGCAATTAGCGATTATCATCAGGCTGCCAATCTCTATCTCGATCGGGGCGATAGTAAGACTTATCAGTATATTTTGCAGATTCTCGATCGGTTGACTAGTCGGAATTAGTTTGGGAGTAGCGAGTTGGGAGTTCGGGACGGGGCGATAGATTAACGATCTTGGCAATGTGCTGACGATCGAGCGGTACGATCTGGGTACTCTAAACCTGTTGAGTACTCCAGTTATTGCGCCTGTGAAATCATCGATCGCCCATCCCGCCCAAGTTGTCGCGCGCCCCGATACCAGTGAGGCGTTGCGTTATGACATTCTGGGTGTCTTGGGAGAAGGTGGCAGCGGTGTGACTTACCGCGCACTCGATACCACCACTCAACAATTAGTCGCTCTCAAAGCTTTGTCGCTCCATCAGATCGATGACTGGAAGGCGATCGAATTATTCGAGCGCGAAGCCCAAGTCCTCAGTACGCTCGATCGCGAGGGCATTCCCAAATACATCGACTATTTTACGACCGATCTCGATGGCGATCGTTATTTTTATATCGTCCAAGAATTAGCTCCAGGCAAAAATCTGTTGGAGTGGATGCGTGGTGGTTGGCGGGGATCGGAAGCCGAAGTCAAAACGATTGCGATCCAAATCCTGGAAATCTTAATCTATCTCCACCGCCATTATCCGCCGATCGTCCATCGCGATCTCAAGCCGAGTAATATTCTCAAAACTGAGGATGGCCAGATCTTTCTCGTCGATTTTGGGGCGGTACAGCAAACTTATCACGATACCTTTCTACGTGGCAGTACTGTCGTCGGTACCTACGGCTATATGGCTCCCGAACAATTTCGCGGACAAGCGGTACCCGCGACAGATTTATATGGTTTGGGGGCGACGATTTTACATCTACTTACTCATCGATCGCCTGCGGAGATTCCTCAAGATGGATTGCGTTTAAATTTTCGCGATCGATTACAGGTATCGAGTAGTTTTGCCGACTGGTTGGAACGGATGTTAGAGCCAGATGTTGGCAATCGGTTTAGTTCATCAACTAAGGCTTTAGAAGTCCTCAAAACGCCACCCAAATCGAAATCGAAACCGACATTCAGTAAACTCGATCGGACGTTAATCGGCATTACTGGATTGACTTGTTTGATACTGCTATTTGGATTATTCGATCGCTATAAATACTATTGGTTGGGACTAGCGGGTTTCGTGCCGACAGAACCATTTCAAGTGATATCCGATCGCCCCAATCTATCACAGATGCAAACATATCTCGATCGGGGATTCGATGTGAATGCTAAAGATGCTAATAATCGATCGCTGATCTATCATGCGATGAATAAAGATCTGCCTGACATCGTAAAAATGCTGATCGAACGCGGTGCAGACACTAGCGATGCGGCTAATCTCATCGACGCAGAATCAGAAAAACTCAAAACTATTCAAAGTAACAAGGGAGATGAAGATAACCGACTCAAGCAAATTTACGATCCAAACAAAGCATCTTTACAACAACAAAATGAAGAAAAATATCTAAAAAGCAAGAAACAAATCGAAGATAATTATGTTAATGGCATTGCTTATTATGCCGTACAGCATAATCAGATTGCAATTCTAGAGCTGCTACTCAAACGTGGATTCAATCCCAATCGTATGTATCCAGATGATAATAAAATATCATTTTTACATTTAGCTAGCGTTCATCCAGATGGTGCCATCGTCAAACTGTTACTCGATCGCGGTGTCGATCCAAATATCCAAGATAGCTTGGGTTGTACGCCATTACATACCGCGATCGTTCGAGATTTGATGCCCTATAGTTATAAATTATCGAGCTATGTGAGTTTCGATCAAGCTAATAATGCTATTTCCAAACAAGCAATTGTCTATCTGATCCAAGCAGGTGCAAAATCTGATATATCTTGCAATCTCAACGATCGAATTAAAGATCGACAGAACTATCGACGATGGGATCGAACTTACTATAGTAAGGGCGATAAAATCGACACAGTGGGTAAACTAATTGCTTCTAAAGGATTCGATCGATATGGGATCGATATGAATCAGTACAGTACACCATATCAACTATTACCATTCTTCGACTCTACTGGCATCGATCTCAATTCAGATCGTCGATCGAACTAAATTCAACTTAGCCCACACCATCAAGATGCTCCAAGTCGCAAAAACTCTCAACGATCGCTATGAAATCATCGACACATTAGGCAAAGGTGGGATTGCGACTACTTATGCAGCCAAAGATCTCGAAACCGATCGGACTGTAGCAATTAAAGTTATGTCATTGCGGCGCGCTCAAGATTGGAAAGCGATCGAGTTATTCGAGCGTGAGGCGAAGATCTTAGCCCAACTAAATCATCCGTGCATTCCCAAATATTTAGACTACTTCCAGATCGATACCGATCGCGATCGGGAGTTTCATATCGTCCAATCTTTAGCACCAGGAACACCATTATCGGTACTGATCGATCGTGGGTGGCAACCAGAAGTTGCCGAAGTCGAACAGATTGCCGTACAGATCTTAGAAATTCTCACTTATCTCCACCATCTCAGCCCCCCAGTAATTCACCGCGATATTAAGCCCCAAAATTTGATTAAAAGTGCGGATGGTAAAATCTCGCTCGTAGATTTTGGGGCAGTTCAAGACACCTATCACCAAACAGTTACTGGAGGCAGCACTGTCGTCGGTACCTATGGTTATATGGCTCCCGAACAATTTCGCGGACAGGCATTTTTATCTACTGATTTATATGGATTGGCAACAACTTTATTGTTTTTGCTAACGCGGGAAGATCCAAGTAAATTGCCGCAAAAACAACTTAAAATCAACTTTAAATCCACGCTCAAATTACCGCGTCAATTTGCCGATTGGCTCGATCGAATGCTCGAACCGACAGTCGAACAGCGATTTACAACAGCGGCAGAAGCCCTCGCCGTATTGCAAGGATTGCAAAAACTCCCGCCGCTAGTTGCCAACAATCGCCCGCGTAAACCGAATGAAAGTCCGATTCGACTAATTGCCGATGAAACCGAACTCAAAATTAATTTACCAGCAGTAAAACTACGGACGACTGGCAGTCAGCAATTGTGTTTGGTAGCAGCACTGCTCAATTTTATCCTCGCGATCGCTATTTATGCGATCGCGACAGTATCGCTGAAAATCGATCCCTTTCGGTTGTTTCTATTTGCAATCTTTGGATTGACATATACAGCCGGAGCATTAGGAATGCTAGCGTACAATGTCTATGGCAACTTTGCACGCGGGCAACTAGAGATATCCGGCAATCGCTTACAACTCAAACGCTGGTTATTCGGGCATTTAGTTTATAAAGCAACTACTAATCTCGACCAAATCGATATCTATCGGACGCATAAAAAACTCTCAGTCTTACCATTCGATCGATCGCGAGTTAGCATCAAATTTATTGGTAAACCAAGTCTATTCTCACCATTATTTAGGTGGTTACAACGATACACCTTAATTGGTATGACCGGAATCGAATTAGCAGATCGACAGTACGCGCTCGGATTACTATTAGATGCTGCTGAAAATCAGTGGTTAGTAAGTGAATTGACTATTTTTGTCGATCGAGCATTACGTCGCCAACAAATCTATCGAGAACGATTAGATCTACTGAAAACTAATAATTAATTATTCGTTGTATTAGTTACACTTTGCCCGAGCGAATCTATACTTTGACATTGACCTCGGCTTTGGGTGTAACAAAATAATCTCCACGATCGTCAACGCCGATTTGACCGAGTGATTCATCACCAGTAATCAATCTCGCCCCACGTTTGCGAGTGAAATAACTCCACGTCCACTGAATAAAGACCACCAATTTACTGTCAAATTCAATCAAATAATAAATATGGACGAACACCCAAATCAACCAAGCCAAAAAGCCCGACAATTTGATCTTACCGAAATCAGCCACCGCTGAATGTCTACCAATGACAGATAAACTGCCAGCATCATAATATTCAAATGCAGGCATCGTCTGACCATTGATTCGCTTGATAATAAGGTCAGCGACATATTTGCCTTCTTGAGTGGCAACAGGTGCTACACCTGGCAAAGGCTTGCCATCAGGCTTGGTAAAGTTAGCCAAATCGCCAATAACAAAAATTTGAGGATTGTCTTTAACGCTTAAATCAGACTCGACCATTACACGCCCCACCCGATCGAGTTCGGCACCAGTATGATCTGCTAAAATCTTGCCCATTGCCGAAGCTTTGACTCCGGCTGCCCATAAGATCGTCCGCGCGGCTACCGTCTCGCTATTCTCGCCCTGACGAATGGTCACTGTATCATCTTCGATATTTGTCACCAAGGCTTTTGTCTGCACCTTCACGCCCAATTCAACTAGGGATGCTTCGGCTTTGGCGGAGAGTTCGGGAGGGTAGGGGGGCAATACTCGATCCAAACCTTCAACGAGAATAATCTTTGCTTCGGACGTATCGATATTACGGAAATCTTTTTTGAGCGTGCTATAAGCTAATTCCGCGATCGCGCCTGCCAATTCTACCCCAGTCGGGCCGCCACCAACGATTACAAATGTCAACCACGCGCGACGTTTTTCGAGATCGGTTTCTTTTTCTGCCGCTTCAAACGCCATGAAAATCCGGCGGCGCATCTCTAGCGCATCTTCCACCGTTTTCAAACCTGGAGCCGTCGGTGCCCATTGGTCGTTCCCAAAGTAATGATGACTGACACCTGTGGCGACAATCAGCGTATCGTAAGTAATTTCGCCCTTGTTTAAGGTGATTTTCTGTCCGTGCGGATCGATATCACGCACCTCGCCCATTAGCACTTTAGTATTTGGTTGCTTATTGAGGATCGATCGTAATGGCGAGGAAATATCTGCAGGCGATAACCCACCCGTCGCTACTTGATAAAGGAGGGGCTGAAATAGATGAAAATTACGTTTGTCGATCAGCGTCACCCGGACGGACGGATCGCCCAATGATAATGCTGCGTGTAGTCCGCCAAAACCGCCACCAACGATAACGACATGATGCGGTGACTGGTGCTCGACTTGATTGGTCACGATCGGGTTTCCTCAATTCAATCTTAGTTGCTCATTATAGCCACGAACTTAAGCGATGGGTGGATCCAACGCCTAAAATCATGAGTATTTATACTTAGTGTACTTCATATTCACCCCAGGACAAGTTAGGTCACCTGACTTGCTACGTTAAGTCTAAAGCCCAAGCAGGGAAAGGATCTTAGCGGAGGGAGACTTTGAGAGATATAGTAGAGAAAAGCTACACGCGAGCGGTCAAAAAAATGCTCGAATGGTGGACAAAAAACTTTTCAAGTTGCCAATTGGGAGATGAGCGATTGGAACCGAAGAAAGCAAGTTTTTCAAGAGTTTAAGACTAATCTTGCCTTCTATTCCCACGCACATATCATCTCATACTTGCCACCGTCTAAGTATTTTGGCATCAGGGAAGAAGTCAATTCTCAAGGGGCGATCGAAGCTCCTATCGTCTTGCTAGAAATCGTCCTGCTCTCATCCTGCAAGCTTTATCGGTGGCAGCGATCGAGTATGTTAGCGAGATCGAGCGCACTAGCATAAACCAGGAATGGGAAGCCATCTGCCACCAAATCTATGTATATGATGATGTCAGATTTTTCCTTTCTCCCCTCAATATGACTGATTTCCCACCCGAAGTTGGTGACTCTTCTGCTGACAAAGCATCGCCATTACCAGCGATCTGTAAAATAAATTTTGCTACCAAACTCGCCTATGGAGCGGGAGATGTTGGAGCGGCGATTACGTCGATTTTGCTCTTATCCTATCTATCGCCGTTTCTCACCGATGTCGCGCATCTATCCCCAGGATTGGCGGGACAAAGCCAACTAGTCGGCAAGGTTTGGGATGCAGTTAACGATCCGATGGTGGGGGTATTGAGCGATCGCGGACAGATTTTTAGCGATAAGATCCGCAAACGGTGGGGAAGGCGTTATCCGTGGATGTTGTGGGGGGCAATTCCATTTGGGCTGTTTTTTGCATTGCAATGGATCGTGCCATTTCCCGAAACCAATCAACTGGGCTTATTTGCTTTTTATACGTTAATTTCAATTTTATTTAATACCTTTTTTACGGTCGTAAATTTGCCCTATACTGCGCTGACTGCCGAACTTACAGAAGATTACAACGAACGTACCAGTTTGAGTACGTTTCGGTTTACATTTTCGCTGGGGGGTAGTATCGTTGCGCTGCTGATTGCGCGTGCGATCTTTCAACAACTTCAAGATCCTGCCACCCAATATCTCACGATCGGCATAATTTGTGCCGTGCTGTCAGTACTGCCGTTGTTTTGGTGCGTATTTGGTACGATCCGCCGCGCTAAAGCCGTCGCAGACAGACATCCAGCCGAATTGGAGCCAGTATCGATTCCCCTGCGGGAGCAATTACGCCTGTTATTTAACAATCGTCCCTTTCTACTCGTGGTGGGAATTTATCTCTGTTCGTGGTTTAGCCTCCAACTGACTGCGGCGATTATTCCGTATTTTGTCGTCAGTTATATGGGCTTAAAACAGCAGGATTCGCCCCTGGTAATTTTAGCCGTTCAGGGGACGGCTTTGGTGATGTTGTCGGTGTGGAATGCCATCAGCCAAAAGGTGGGCAAAAAAGTTGTCTATTTTATCGGCACGGGATTCTGGATCGTTGCCCAAATGGGTCTATTTACGCTCCAACCCGGTCAAACTACTCTAATGTATGTCTTTGCGGTCATCGCTGGTT
>NZ_JANNDR010000552.1:0-16266 GCF_031378165.1 Chamaesiphon sp. OTE_75_metabat_556 | reverse complement strand
GGTGATGATCGAGATCGATCGCGGCTTTTATGCGCAGGGAAGTCAGTTATTTTCGATCTTTAATGAGTGTTACGTGCATATCTTTAGCTCGGTTTTCGATTTCTTAGAGGGACTCTCCTGCCCCAGTAAGCTGGGTTAATTCGGTTTGAATAGTTAGTTGATGCTCGATCGCATCTGTCAGGCTGGGGCCATATTTGCGGCAGATCAGTTTGAGGGTGCGAATCCGTTCTTCGATTTCGAGTAATCGATCGGGATCGGCTTCGAGGGCATCGCCATAATAATTGATTTCCCGTCCGGCTGCGGTGACTTGAGCCAGAGCGAGGCTGACGAGATCGAGGGTTGATTGGAGGCTAGCATCGATATCTACCATATCGATTAGGGTAGATTCAGCTTTGCCCAAGAGATCGGCAACGGCGATCGATCCCGTATCATTTTGATAGAGGAGTTGGTAAACAGCATAGCTTTGTTGTTGGAGATCGACGACGTGGCTGAGGCGTTGACGTTCGGTTTCGAGATCGATGAGTTCATCGGGGGTGGTGAGGTTGACTTGACTAAGTTCTTCGGCTTGATATTGGAGCAAATCGAGTCGTTGGAGGCGTTGCTGTTCGTTAGCTTGGCGATCGATCCAAGTTTGGTAGGCTTGTTGATAGACGGTGTAAGCCGTCGCAATGTTTTCCCGCTGTTGGATGATCGGTGCGCCACCATAGAGATCGAGTAATTCTTTTTGATGGCTGGTATTGGTTAGTAACACGGTTTGCCCTTGAGCCGTAATTTCGATCAGGAGTTCGCGGAGTTCTTGAGTGAGCTGACGATTGCAAATTGTGCCATTGAGGCGCATCCGCGATCGCAGATTGGTACCTTGGAGGCTTAATTCCCGACTACAAATCAAGGTACGATCGTCGATCGAGTCAAATTCGCGATCGATCGACCATTGCCTAATCCGATCAGTAGTAGCGAACGTTGCTTCGATCGTCGCTTTCGCTGTCCCCGTCCGAATCATCCGCAGTGACGGCTTGCCACCTAATACCAGATCGATCGCATCGAGAATGATCGATTTACCCGCACCAGTTTCCCCCGTCAACACATTTAAGCCCGCCCCAAATTTGAGTTCTAGCTCATCAATCAGGGTAAAGTTATGAATGCGCAGAGACAATAGCATTGGGAAATCCAGAGATAGGGTATATTAATCTAGGCTTGAGGATTGGGGACGTAAAGTTCGCAAGTTGAGGATACGCTGGCGTCCCGATCGATCCTGACTCTCTAGATCTTCCAACTTAATTGAGCTGGATGATGGAAGCCGAATTGATGAGCGATCGATTACAGTGAGAAAATCTATCTAGACCGTAGGCTCAGAGCCATGAATGACTTAGACAATTCCAACCCTAAGAGTGAATCCGTTAGTGAGATCGTTCGCAACAATCTGCCCGATTTTAAAATTCATGGCTATCAAGTAGATGAGCAGTTGTCCGAGCAGCTCGATCGCGGTAGGATCACGTACCTAGCCAGAGAGATCGAGACAGAGCGGTTGGTGGTAATTAAGGAGTGGCGACAGATTGATGTTCGCACACCAGTTCCAGACTATGCTAATTATTTACCAGAAATTACCAGGTTACAACAACTTGACAGTCCGAATCTTTCCCGCTACCTGAATTCTTTCCAGACACCGACGGGGTTCTGTCTCGTTCGCGAGTATCTGCCGGGGGTATCAGTTGCGGAACTGGGGACACTGCCATCAGCGGATATTCGATTGGTAGCTGATGCGATCATCAATATTCTCGATTACCTCCATCACTTAATACCAGTCGTCATTCACCAGAATATCAAACCAACGAATATCATTGTCGATACCGAGACAGAATTAGCCATCTATCTGGTGGATTTCGGACTCCATCCCCACGCCCATGAGCCTCACAATCGCTACCAGCCTGGTTCGATCCCGACGGCGACTGAAGCTTACGATTTATATAGCGTGGGTATCTCGATGATTTGCTCGCTCACTGGTACTTCGACATCCCAATCCCAACATTTATTCGATCGTAATTATCGCCTCAATTTTCAACACTTAATCCCGGTAAATACCGATCCAAAATTGATTGCTTGGCTCAAAAATATGGTGGAGTCCAACCATCAGCCGCAATATCTCGATACCTTCACAGATCGTGGTATTAATCCCAATCGATCGCCAGCATCTGTCCCAGAATATCCCCGAGCAGACCTTCAAGAGCCATTTTCATTTCAAATGCCCGAACCCCAGCCAATAGTGAACTGGTGGCGATGGGGGATTGGGGCTGGTATGCTCTTGGCTTTAGCATTGATCGTCCGGCAGTTTGTATTTCCTAGTAGCGACGAACTCACTCCCGCCCAAATTGCCAAAAATCAATCGATCGCGCAGGAAGCTGAATTTGCGGCATCCGATCGCGGTCGGCTGATTAAAGAAAACCGCTGTATTAGTTGCAATCTGACTAATCAAAATTTTGCTAAAGCCGAACTAGCCGGTGCAATGCTCCTCCAATCTAGTTTGAATGGGTCAAATTTTAGTGATGCTAATCTCACGCTGGCAATTTTTCAAGATGCCGATCTGAGTGGAGCTAATCTGAGCAGAGCCAACCTCTCTAAGGCGGCTTTGTATGGTGCGAAACTCAACGGCACAAATTTAACTGGGGTAAATCTCGATCGAGCTAAACTTGTCTATGCGAAGCTCAAAGGAGCTTCTCTTCGAGATGCCAAACTCACCAATGCCGATCTCAAATTTGCCGAGTTTCAGCAAGTAGATCTGCGTAATGCGAATCTCACAGGGGCGGATTTAAGTAATGCCGATCTGTCTTATAGCAATCTTAAAAAGGCAACTTTGACTAATGCTAAATTAGATGGAGCTATTTTGACTGGTACGACGATGCCAGACGGTTCGGTTCATCCTTAGATAGTTGATAGTTGATAGTTGATAATTGATAGTTGATAGTTGATAACGTTGTGAGGAGGACAAGTTAGACTCTGCGATCGTCACAACGCGATCGAGGCAAGAGGTTCTAACTCTTGCTCTTTGCTATTTAATCGATCGAGTATTGATTATCTAGACTTAGATCGAGACTTATTCGGCATTGTTTAATTGCTGGATATAATTAACTTCTGCTTGCCAATATTCGGGTAGCGTATCCCAAGGATTGTGGTTGGTGGTATCGGTACTATCATTGGTAATATAAACATAACCGAACTTGGATTTTGCAGCGCGATCGAGCGTACTTTTCATAAGCTTTTGGTTTGCAGTTGTATGAATCAACGCCGCAAAATGTTGTGAAGAGTATTTTTCAAGATAAGTAGGTGGACGATATTTAGCCCAAGCTTGCTGATAATTTTCAAATATAACAATCGTGTCGGCGACTGGTTGACTGAGATACCCTTCATCGATATCCATACCAGGATTAATAATTACAGTATAATCTTGTTGATGCTGTAAAGTAGTTTGTGGCGATCGAGATTTGATATAGCGATAAATTTGATGATAATAATCAAGTTTGTCTTGAGTATTTGCCGCTTCATCGATAAAGATCCCCTCAACACTAAAATACTTAATATAGAGATCGACGTCTGCCTTCACAGTTTTAAGATTACGTTTGGCATAGTTACTGGGCACATAACCAATGACTTTGACGCCAGCTTGCTGCAAATCTCTAATACCCTGCTGATAATCTGTATTTGGCGGTGCATTATTCGGGCCATTATTAGGATTGATAATCGCGACGATCGACACTTTTTTGGCAGCCGCGATTACTTGTTTCCAGATATAGTTATGCTGGTCATACCAGTTAGGATAAATATACAGCGGCAGCAAGATTTGCAGTCTTGATCGGCGATCGGACTGACTCACAATTTGGACTTGGCTGAGGTTGATTCGATCGGGTTGCCACTCTAGCATCTGATCTTTAGTCCCGCTAAAAATTGTTTGACCGATCGCGTAACTGATCAGGATCGATGTTGCCAATAGCCAATATATTTTCACACTCAGAGCGTAATTACGGTTTGAATTTCTGGGCAAGATCGTCGGCCTACTATTTTTTAACCGATCGCCAGCCATCCCTTTATTTTCTAGTGGCGAGAAACGATCTTAAGATAAGATGGCCATAGCAATCTCACCGAACGCCCATGGACAGAATTTTAGAGCCAGAAGTCATGGATACCTGGCTAGAAGCGACAGCCTATGATGCGATGGATTTTACAGCGGTAAATACCGCATTTGCGACCGATGCGATCGCGCTCGATCCACAGGCAATTAAAGTTTTGGATGTCGGTACTGGTACGGCGCGCATTCCGATTTTGATGTGTCAACAACGACCTCAATATCTATTTACAGGGATAGACTTGGCACAATCGATGCTGATTATCGGTCAACGAAATATTGAAGAGGCGCAATTAACCCAAAGGATTAGATTAGAACGGGTCGATTCTAAGCGGATGCCATATCCAGATCTAGAGTTTGACATGGTGGTTTCTAATAGTTTAGTCCATCATCTCCCCGATCCGCTATCCCTATTTCAAGAGATTAGCCGCCTAGTTAAAATCGATGGTGCCATCCTCATCCGCGATCTGATTAGGCCAGACAATGACTTAATGGTCAATGAGCTGGTTACTAAATTTGGGAGTGATTATGACGATCGTCAACAACAGCTATTTCATGACTCGCTCAAAGCCGCTCTGACACTAGCTGAGGTGCAAGACTTGCTCGATCGAATCGGATTAACGCAAGTAAAATTATCGCAAACTTCCGAACTACATTGGACGTTAGCACGTCAGCGAAATATTATCGATCGCCTCTAAGCTAATATCTTCAGCCATCAGCTATTTTTATAAATCTCCATGTTAAATCGTAAATTTTGGTTTGGATTGTGTATCGCGATCGGATTGATCTTGTCTTTAAATATACCGATGATATCCTGGTCGCGATCGCTACCAACTAAATCGACTAGAGAAATTCGCGGGGTCTGGATTACCAACGTCGATAGCAATGTCTTATTTACTCGCGATCGATTAGCTACAGCCATTAAAGATCTGCGCAAATTAAATTTTAATACAATCTATCCAGTCGTGTGGAATTGGGGTTATACAACCTATCCCAGTAAGGTTGCCAAGCGGATCGTCGGTAGGAGTTTCATGCCCAAGACATCAGCAGGAATATTAATTAATCGCCAGCTCGGTCGATCTGAAGGACTAGAAGGCCGCGACGTCCTCAAAGAAGTAGTCACGCAGGGACACAAACAAGGTATCGCCGTCATTCCCTGGTTTGAATTTGGATTTATGCTACCGGACACTACCGATCCGGCTGGCTCTGATTTTGCCAAACTGCATCCCGATTGGCTGACCCAAAAGCAAGATGGCGGTACACTCTGGAAGGAAGGCAAAGATCCGCGCGTTTGGCTCAATCCCTTTAAACCAGAAGTTAAAAAATTTATCATCGATTTAGTCGTCGAAGTCGTCCGTAAATATGACGTTGACGGGATTCAATTTGACGATCATTTTGGCTTACCATCTGAATTTGGCTATGACAAATTTACAGTCGATCTCTACAAACGCGAACACCAAGGCAAACTACCGCCGAAAGATTTTAAAAACGAAGCGTGGATTAACTGGCGGGCTGATAAAATTACTTTACTGATGCGTGATTTATTTGTTGCCATCAAAGCTGCAAATCCCAAAGCGATCGTCTCGATCTCACCCAATCCCCAAACCTTTGCCAAAAGTTTCTTTCTCCAAGACTGGGCAAAATGGGAACGTCAAGGTTTAGTAGAAGAACTCTTGATTCAAGTCTACCGCGATAACTTAACCACATTTATCGGCGAACTGAAAAAGCCAGAAGTCAAACTTGCCAGTCTCCATATCCCCGTCGGCATCGGAATCTTAACTGGAGTCAAACCCAAACCGATACCAATGAAGCAAATTCAAGCTCAGATTGCGGCAGTTCGCAAAGAAGGCTTGGCTGGCGTATCTTTCTTTTTCTATGAAACGCTGTGGAAATTGACAAACGAACCCGCCACGGCTCGTAAAGAGGGGTTCAAACAAGTGTTTGCCCAGTCAGTAGCTAGATCTAGCATAATTAAATAAGGGGTTGGGGATTAGGTTCTAGGCTTTAGGACGTTTAGCTTGGAACTTAAATGCCCAATCTTTTGAAATAAATCAGACAGTGGATAAGACTTATGGAATTACCCGAACTAGATTCCGAAACGATCGATCGAGTCTTGGAAATGGCGTGGGAAGATCGGACCACATTTGAATCGATCGAGTTGCAATTTGGCCTCACCGAACCTCAAGTCATTACCCTGATGCGCCGTGAGATGAAAGCCTCTAGCTTTCGGATGTGGCGCGAACGAGTGACTGGCAGATCTACCAAACACGCCACTCGCCGCGACTTTATTGCTGGACGCTTTAAGTCCCAGAATCAAAAAGGGTGAATTTAGGCTTTAGGTTTTAGGTTTCGGAACCGTGTTCCAGTTTTCTCAACTCTCTACGCTTGCCACACCCGATCCCCGATCCCCGATCCCCGATCCATGAAAAATCTCACTCAACAGGTTGAAGATCGTGCCCGTGAAATTGGCTTTCATGCCGTGGGTATTGCCTCGATCGATCTGAACGATACCCAAACTGCTGCAACTCGTCTGCAAGAGTGGTTAGCGCAGGGCTATCAAGCCGATATGGCTTGGATGAATGACCCTCGCCGGCAAGACATCTATCAACTGATGCCTACTGCCAAAACAGTCATCGCGCTGGCACTCAACTATTACACCCCACACCAACGCCCAGCTAGCCCCAGCCACGCCAAAATCGCTCGTTACGCTTGGGGGCGAGACTATCACAAAGTATTGACCAAAAAACTCAAACAATTAACAACTTGGTTGACCCAATCCTTCGATGATGTCGAAGCACGTTATTACGTCGATACGGGGCCGATTCAAGATAAATTTTGGGCGCAGGCTGCGGGGATTGGCTGGATTGGTAAACACGGAAATGTCATCAATCGTAAATATGGTTCGTGGCTATTTTTAGGCGAGATTGTCACTAATATCCCCCTGATTCCTAGCGATCCCCACACTCAACACTGCGGTACCTGTACGCGGTGTATCTCGGCTTGTCCGACTGGCGCAATTACCCAACCGTTTGTCGTCGATGCCAATCGCTGTATTGCTTACCATACGATCGAAAATCGCGCTGAAACATTACCACCAGAAATCGCAACTAATCTCCAAGGATGGGTGGCTGGTTGTGACATTTGTCAGGATGTTTGTCCGTGGAATCAAAAATTCGCCCAGCCTACAGATGTAGTCGATTTTCAACCGTACCCTAGTAATCTCAGTCACACATTAACCGCACTGGGATCGCTCGATGAAGCCGCGTGGGATCGCAGCTTCAGAGCCTCTGCGTTGCGTAGAATTAAACCAGGGATGTGGCGGCGCAATGCCATTGCAAATCTTCATAATTCGGGGATCGCAATCGATCGTTAATTAGATTACAATTTTAAAACTGGCATCGGCTTCTCATACATGCGTAACAATTCTAAACTTATCATTTTTGATTTTGATGGCACCCTGGCAGATACGTTAGGTGCATTGATGCGCATTAGCAACCGATTGGCACCGGAATTTGGCTATGCGCAGATTGGTGATGAGCAGCTAGCTAGTCTTAAATATCTCAGTTCCTGGGAAATTATCAAGCTATCCAAAGTTGCGCTCTGGAAACTGCCATTCTTATTGAAACGAGTTAAAGAAGAGTTTCCCGCTGAAGTTCGGAATGTGAGATTATTTCCAGGCGTCATCGAACTTCTCAATACCCTCAAACTTCAGGGCTACCGCTTAGGAATTGTTAGCTCCAATGCTGAAGCAAATATTAGGTCACTCTTGAGCCAAAATCACATTGAACATCTCTTTGATTTTGTCAATAGTGCTTCAACCTTTGGTAAAGGTAAAGCGATCGGCAAAGCCATCGCGCAATATCATTGCACTAAATCTGACGTCATCTATATCGGCGACGAAATTCGCGATATTCAAGCCGCCCGCTCGATCGAAATCCGCGTTGTCGCCGTCGGTTGGGGCTTCAATGCGCCAACCGCACTAATCGATCGGCAGCCAGATCTACTAATTACCAAGCCACTAGCCTTAATCAATGCCCTGGCACGGTTTTATCCAACCCCACCCACGCATTTAGCCTGTTTGTAAATTAATCTTATTTAACATCGATTTCGACAAAAAGGGTGTCCCCAATGGGACACCCTTTTTATGAGTTCGGGATAAAGATTTCCGATTAATGACTCCTGGCCTCATTTCGGAACCGCCCCTAAAAAACAACCCCCAACCCATAGATCGATTCCCATTGCGAAGCTAATGCGAAGCGCGTCAAGCTGCTCACAAATCGAACCTTACGCAGGAGAGTTTGAGAGGCGGCGTCCCGCCTTTCAACGGGGGGACTGGGGGTCGGAACCCCCAGATCCGGGTTCTGCCCTCACAAATCAAACCTGCATCATACAAGTTCTCATCGTTTACCGATTGGCTTGTTACGAGCATTTTTAACCGATCTTTAACCGATCCTTAACCCAAACTGACGTTAAGTACCAAACCCAATCCCATGCACCATCGTCAACAACGCCCCCATTTGTTCCCGCCCATCGATCGCCAAATCGCTCGTACACAAATAGAGTCGATCGTTGACGCGATGGAGCAAATACCGCAAAATCCGCTCCCGACGCAGTTCATTACTCAACAGGGTATCCGCCACCGTCCAGATCTTACCCACACGATCCTGAAGCAACAGATTGGCACCATAGAGCGTCGCCGCCCCACCCTCCGCCCACAACGGGGAACCGACATCCAACCAAAAATGGTAGGCATGAGATCGCTTACTAGCACGGTATTGGAAGATATTAGACAGAGTGACAGCCCGATCTTGAGGCTGGAGCTGACTGACAGGATAAGGATTGGCCGTAATTGTCCCCTGGCGCAGCAACAAAATAAATTGAGCGGTAATCTGATGCGTCGATTCGAGATATTCCGCTGGACTATAAGTGCGTTCGGCAACTTGCCAGTAATGTTGGGCGGTTTCCATCAGCTCCCGTAAAGCTGAGAGTCGATCGAATGGTAAATAACTACCCTGCTGGAAAAAATCCCCAATCGCTTCATTTAATAAATGCAGTGGTGATGGCTGCTGCTGTTGCATCCGCTCTATCCAATTGAGAATTCGATCGTAAGCCTTGGTGGCACTCGCACCCAGACGATCCCAACGAGGGAAATTAGCATAGGGTAATAAGCGCGGCTGCGATAGGGATGGCGCGTAGCAATAGTCGGCGAGCAAGCCAGCCCGCACCGGATCGATTTCGGTCAAGATTGGTGTCTGGGGTGGATAAATCGGGCTGAGAGTTACCAAAAGATCGGCAATTTCATCCCGACTAGTAAGCTGTCCTAAATTGGGATAAGTTAAGGCCATCAGCGTCAGCAACGCGCGCACGCCCGGATCGCTATTGAGCGGCAACTGAGCGTTGAGGGACGCCAGCGGCAACTTGGCTCGATCGAAAATATCCGTAATCGTCGATCGGGAAATCGCATCCAAACCGGGTGCAATCAGGGCAATATCCCCAGGAGCGACTTTACCAGTTGTAATTAACTCGATCGCAGCTTCAGCCGTTTGTTTGAGCATTTCGCCCCGCGTGCGGGTTTCGATCGCCTGAATACTCGTCGGTAAGCTGACGATATTACCTGGATTGAGGACGGCATGGACGATCGTGTCGATACTGGCGGCGTGACGATCTGCAAATAAGTTAGTCGGCAGCGAGTCTAGATAAACTACGTCCCGATCTCGTGGCGAATCGGGGTGCAGACAGCGAGCTTTGAGGCCGAATAGATAATCCGGATCGGCACTCAAACCCAGCCGCACCATCCCGTCGGGGTTGTAACTAAACGCGCCTAATACACCTCGATCGAGTAAAAATTCGCAAATCTGTCGCCCGATCGCGGGATAATCATCGACATCATCCGCGAGTACCGTCCAATAACGATCTCCTAACTGCCGCTGGTATTCAGGATGCGGCAAGAGATATCGCCAATATAATTCCGTCATGATGCCATAAGTCAGCAAGCCGCGATCGAGACACCAGTCCCGCCACTCGGCGGCCAAAGATTCCACCGATGCATAAATTTCGCCATCCTCGATCGCGCCAAACCCTTGCGTGAGGATCTCTGGTAAATGCTCTAAGGGGATGCAACTGTAAGCTGCCAATTGTAGTAAATCCAAGATCCGCCGGACGAATCGGTACTCAGACGGAGCAATTTCCCGCCAATTGAGACGTTCTAGTGCGGGTTGCCACAATTTGGTCGCCAATTCTTGCTCCGTCTCTGGCCGCAATCTCAATGGGAAATGGGCGGGCAACTTTAACTTCTGAATCAGGAGGGGATAAAATAATAACACCTCATCCTGAATAAACCCGATCGTCGTTTTTGCGGAAATGGGATACTTCGCTTGGGTTTTGGCCATCAATCGATCGCCAAGATCCCGTTTGCTGTCATCATTACCAGCCAAAACTAAAACTTTGCGATCTTGGCTCGAATGTTTACCCAGGACAATTCGCGCCTCCAACCACTGCCAAAATTGAGATACTAATACCTCAGTCTTGCCACTTCGAGTGCCCCCTTCGATCCAAATAGCTTTACCCAATACCCCTTCAACTCCAGCGATCGATCTATAGCTTGTACCAGTACGTAAATATTAACATCATAGATCGGTGTCATCCCTACAAGTTAATTGCACCGTATCCAAAATATTGTGCAGGCTGAATTCAACTCCCAACTCCCAACTCCTAACTCCCAACTCTCCGCTTCCTATGGATAGCTTTCTAGCCAAGAACTTCGGTAAATACTGGGCGCGAGCGAATCAGTGGTTTTATCGTACCGCCGATCGAGCCTTAGATGAAGCCTACAAGGCCGCCTTAAAGATTAAAGCGATCGAGGGCGAACATTTTAACGGTCAACAGATTGTCATTCCCGCAGCATCCAGCAATAAGCAAGTTGCCACTTATTTTCAGAACGATCTCAAGAAGTATCTCAACATTGTGCGGATTCGCCTCGCTGAGTTTCAAACCAGCCGCACCGTCACTGGCAATAACTATCCCCAAGCTCCAGATACGCAACAATTCGACGATCGATGGGCGACTAGTGATATCAATCCCTATACTCAAGATGTCGAATATGAAGCCCGCATTCTAGAGAAACTCAGCTTTATCGATGCCATCTTGACTCGGTATGCCGATACCCCCGCTGAGCCACCAAGATCGAGCTTGGGCGAACGCGCGATCAATTTTATCGCCCCAGCCGAACCTGGTTACTTATTAACCTCTGACGCAGACGTTGCCAAGCAGAACCGCGCCCAAATCGCGCCTAATCCCCCTAATTCTCTCAGTCGTCGCCAGTCTAATCGTATGTCCAATCAAATCGATCGCCCTGGCGAAAACACCGATAATGATAAAAAAGCCATTATTGATATTTCCTTGATTAATACCTTTCGGCGCATCCAACGAGATCTCAACCCCAACGCAGACGTTCAAGTCCTGGAAGATTATCGCTTCAATCAAGGCAAAACTAGAACGGCGTTGCGATTTATCTTGATGCTGATTTTAGTGCCCCTCCTGGTTCACTACATTTCCAAAATCATCGTCGTCGGGCCAGTCATTGATGCTTACCGCAATTATCGACACGCGGATATCTTCATCAATGTCAACCTCGAAAGCGAAGCATTTGAAGAGCTAGAAATGTTTGAAAAGCAAATCAAATTCAAGCAAATAGTCGGACTTGTACCCAAGCTCACCACCGAACAGATCGAAGAGCAAGTCCAAGGTAAAGCCAATGAAGTCAAAAACAACTTTTACCGCAAAAGTGCTGAAGCAGTCAAAAACTGGTTTGCAGACATTCTGTCCGTCATCACCTTTGCTTGGTTGATTACGCATAGCAACCGCCAGATCGAAATTCTCAAATCCTTTCTGAGCGACATCGTGGCTGGACTCAGCGATACCGCCAAAGCCTTTATGATTATTCTGCTCACCGATACCTTCGTCGGCTTTCACTCACCCCACGGTTGGGAAATCATCCTCAAAGGTACTGCCAGACATCTCGGTATTGCCGAAAACAATGGCTTCAACTCACTATTTATTGCTACTTTCCCCGTCTTAATGGATACCGTCTTCAAATACTGGATCTTCCGCTACCTCACCGGACAATCGCCATCCTCAGTCGCCACCTATAAATCCATGAATGAGTAATTTAGCTCCCTGCTGTTTAATCTGACTTGTGTATACGCGGATTTTACTGCTACTTACCCTTTACCCTCACCCTCTACTCCCTAGATTAAGTCTTGTAAACCCACAGCGCGATCCCCAGTCAAATCTCGATCGAAGCGTGCGTTCGCCAAAAGAAGTAAGTTAAGATCGCAAACTATCGGCCATAATCTGACAGTCTGCTCGAACCGCGTGCAATTTATCGTTGGCGCAGCCTACCGATAGGTAATTGCGACCAGCATCGATTAGCGCGTACTTACAACAATGAAGTTATAACTCATCTATGCCGCATCCTCTCCACGTCGCCTTTATCTGGCACCAGCATCAACCTCTGTACAAGTACCGCGATGGTAAGTACCGATTACCGTGGGTGCGTTTGCATGGGACAAAAGACTATCTAGATCTGATCTTATTATTAGAAAAATATCCCAAGCTACATCAGACGGTGAACCTAGTTCCATCGCTGATTTTGCAATTAGAAGATTACATTGCGGGGACAGCTTTCGATCCCTATTTAGAGCTAGCATTGATGCCAGTCGAACAGCTTCAAGCTACTCAAAAACAGTTTATTATCCGGCACTTCTTTGACGCCAATCACCATACCCTGATCGACCCCCATCCCCGCTATGGTGAGCTATACCACCAGAGACATGAACATGGTGAGCCGTGGTGTTTAGAGCACTGGATCGATCGAGATTATGGGGACTTATTGGCATGGCATAACTTAGCTTGGTTCGATCCGTTATTTTGGGAAGATCCAGAAATCGCTCACTGGTTAAAACAAGACAGAGACTTTAGTTTGAGCGATCGTCAGCGGATCTATTCCAAGCAGCGGGAAATCCTGCGCCGGATCGTGCCCCAGCATCGCAAGATGCAGGAATCAGGGCAATTAGAAGTGACGACAACACCATACACTCACCCGATTCTCCCGTTACTTGCCGATACGGATGTCGGCCGAGTAGCCATCCCGAATATGGAACTACCCCAACAGCGATTTCGCTGGGCGGAAGATATTCCTCGCCACCTGAGCAAGGCTTGGGACATGTACAAAGATCGGTTTGGCTGTGTGCCACGCGGCTTATGGCCGTCAGAACAAGCTGTCAGTCCAGAGATGTTGCCCTATGTCGCTAGACAGGGCTTCAAATGGCTGTGTACGGATGAGTCGATTTTGGGGAATACGATCGATCGGTATTTTCATCGTGATGGTTCGGGCAATGTTCTCGATCCAGAGCTATTGTATCGTCCCTACCAAGTCAGTACGCCTGATGGTGATTTATCGATGGTCTTCCGCGATCATCGGCTCTCGGATCTAATCGGCTTTACCTATAGCGGGATGCAGCCAGAAGTTGCCGCAGCGGATTTGGTCGGACATTTACATGCGATTTCCAAATCGCTGATTGCCAAAGAAGGGCATCAAGGCTCCAGTTTAGAGCAACCTTGGCTGGTGACGATCGCTCTCGATGGCGAAAACTGTTGGGAACACTATCACCTCGATGGCAAACCGTTCCTCGAACATCTCTATCAAACCCTCAGCGACGATGAGACGATTAAACTCGTCACCGTCTCGGAATTCCTCGATGCATTCCCCCCGACTGCCAGTTTCCCCCCAGCCTCCCTTCATACTGGCTCGTGGGTAGACGGTAGCCTGACTACTTGGATTGGCGATCCAGCTAAAAACCGGGCTTGGGATCTGCTGACGGCGGCTCGTCAAGTTCTCGCCAACCATCCCGAAGCTACCGAAACAACTAACCCAACTGCTTGGGAAGCCCTCTATGCTGCCGAAGGCTCGGATTGGTTCTGGTGGTTTGGCTACGGACATTCTTCCAACCAAGATGCGATGTTCGACCAACTCTTCCGCGAACATCTGATCGCGCTTTATCAAGCCTTAAATGAGCCTGTACCGCCCGAACTTCGTCAACCAGTCGAATCCCACGAGCGGCGGACTACCTACCGTCCAGAGGGCTTTATCCACCCAACGATCGATGGTAGTGGTGACGAGCAGGACTGGAATTTTGCCGGACGCTTGGAAATCGGCGGTGCCAGTGGCACAATGCACCAAGCTAGCCCGATTCAACGGGTGTTTTATGGCGCGGATCACCGGAATTTCTATGTGCGGATGGACTTCAAAGCTGGTGTCAAACCAGGATTGGAGATTCCCAATGAGTTGAATCTAGTCTGGTTCTACCCCAAAGAAATCATGCACAATAGCCCGATTCCGTTGGCAGAATTACCCCGTCAAGCACCGACTAATTATCGGTTCCACCATCGGCTGATGATCGATCTGACTACCAAGCATACTTGGCTGCAAGAGGCGATGGATTACGATCGCTGGGAGGCTCGATCGAGTAATGCACTGGTAGCCTGGGATAAATGTCTAGAAATTGCTGTACCGTGGGAAGATCTCAATTTAGAACCCGATTATGGGTTACAAATGGCGTTAATGTTCTCCGATTGCGGTCGTTATCGTCAGCACATCCCAGAACAGGGTTGGATTAGCTTACAAGTTCCGTAAATTAGAAGGTAGAGGGTGGGGAGTAGGGGATCGATCTCTATTCTCTACTACTTCCAACTATAGCGATCCTAGAGGATTTGACTTAACAAGCCGATCCCGATAGTTTCACCTGAATGAACTGGAACGACAGTCCATCTACCATCTGGATGTTGTACAAAGTGATGGCTGCCACGAATTCTAATTACCTCAAAACCGAGCTTTTTTAGTAGTTCTCGATCTAAAGCTAGATTCTGCCTGCGATCTCTGTGGTTCTAACTTATATCTCTAAACTCACTCCCAACTCCCATCTCGTCACTCCCAAATCCCATGACTATTTTTACGTTGCAATCAGTTAAAAAAGACTTTGGAATCAAGGAGATTCTCAAAGATGGATCGTTTAGCTTAGATGCGACGGACAAAGTTGGCTTGATCGGTATGAATGGATCGGGCAAATCAACCTTACTCAAGATGATTGCTGGTTTAGAGCCGATCGATGGCGGTCAGATTTTACTCAATCCGGGGGTGACGACGATCTATCTGCCCCAACAACCAGAAATGGACCCCAACCATACGGTATTAGAACAAGTCTTTGCTGATAGTGGCGAGCAGATGCAATTAGTGCGGGATTATGAGGAAATATCTGAAAAATTAGCCCACCCCGAAAATCAGAATTCCACCGAATTACTAAATAAACTATCCACCGTCATGCAGCGGATGGATGCGGTGAACGCTTGGGATTTGGAAACTAAATCTAAGATCATTCTCACTAAATTAGGCATTCATGATTTTGAAGCAAAAGTTGGCGATCTGTCGGGCGGATATCGCAAACGGATTGCTTTAGCAGCGGCATTATTGTCCGAACCTGATGCCTTATTAATGGACGAACCAACCAACCATTTGGATGCTTTATCGGTGGAATGGTTGCAGGATTATCTCAGTCGCTATCGCGGTGCAATTTTATTAATTACACACGATCGCTATTTCTTGGATAAGGTAACTAATCGGATTATTGAAATCGATCGGGGTGATATTTTTACCTACAGTGGTAACTATACTTATTACTTAGAAAAGAAAGCCTTAGCCGAAGAATCAATGGTCGGTACTCAACGCAAACACGCTGGCTTACTCCGCCGCGAACTGGCTTGGCTCCAACGTGGTGCTAAGGCTCGTAGTACCAAGCAAAAAGCCCGGATCGGGCGCGCCGAAGATCTCAAGGAAAAAGAATTTAAACAAACGACTGGTAGAGTCGATATTTCTACACCAACACGCAGAATTGGTAAGAAAGTAATCGAAGTGACGGGTGTATCGAAAAGTTATGGCGATCGCCAGTTAATTTCCGATTTTACCTATGAGTTTTCACCCGAAGATCGGATTGGCATCTTCGGCGAAAATGGAGCTGGTAAATCGACACTTATGGCTATCTGTATCGGACGATTGGCACCTGACAAAGGTACTGTCGATATTGGCACCACGATCCATA
>NZ_JANNDR010000534.1:0-1988 GCF_031378165.1 Chamaesiphon sp. OTE_75_metabat_556 | reverse complement strand
GTCTGATGACATCGGCTTCTTTGCTTTTTTAGCATAATCTAGCTAGATTACTTATATTTTATCCCACATTCCGCAGGTAAATCAAGAAAGGAGATAGTATTTACGGCAAGGAGCACCAAAGAACTGGAGAATCTATAACCGCTCAGTTTTGAGATTGGTGATGTGCTTGGCCCCGGCAATAGTAAGCAAATGAATCGACATGAAACATTGAAACATCCATCGGAGGGTATGTTTAGCAGTAGACTTACCCACTTGATTCTTAACAGTTTGTTGAGCATTGTCCAAAGCTTGACGCAGTGAACGTTGGCCGAGACTGTAAACGAGCAAACATAAACCCATCACCGGGAGCATCCCACTTTTTATTTAGCGATCGCAAATTAAACCGTTAAGGTAAGCGCAGCGATGCGCTAATACTTGAGGAACATTTTCAAATTTCCACTGTGCTCCAGAGATTTTAGTCCGGCGATCAATCTGCTTAATTGCAGACTCAATGGAACCAGAACCAATCGAACAAATTTGTTCAGCTTGAAAATAATAATAATTAATTATACGATGACGATGTTTCTCTAGATAAACACAAAAGTTTTCAGCTTGCTTGAGAGTACAATCACCGAATAATTTAATAGTCTCGTCAACTTTTTCTTACCAGAGTAATTGTTAAATGTCAAGTGGTTAGACGTGACGCGACAGGTTATTGTCGGATAGGTGACGCGAAAGCTTTCCTCAGATCGAAATGACAAGTACAGATCGCTTGCGTTAGAAGCACAAAAAAATAGAGCAGTTAGGAAGGAGAGTTATTCAAACGATCGCTAGCAACCTGACGACGATAGCTATCAGACTTGATTTCAAAAATCGTGCCATGATGCACCAATCGATTACCTCCGGTAGGCTACGCCAACGACAGCAGCGACCGTCATCATCGAATCTGAAAAAATCGAATCCCATTGGCTGAAAGGCTGATTAGCAGTGATGAGTAAGCTTTTCCGCTCATAGCGATGAGCGATTAACTCAAACAGCACGGAGGTCTCCGCCTCAGACTTTTTGACATAGCCCAGATCGTCAAGCACCAGCAAGTCAAAACGATCTAACTTCCTGAGTAAAGCTGGCAGTTGTAATTGCAGTTTAGCGTGCTGCAACTCCTGCACCAAAGCATTGGCAGCGAAGAACTTAGCCGGCTTACCCAACTCCACCATTCGACGAGTCAAACCAGCAGCCAAATGAGTTTTACCGACACCAGAAGGGCCAAACATCAGACAATTGCCTGCCCGCTCCAACCAGGTGACATCTTCAGCTAACTGCATCAGTGGAGCAGGATTGAAGTTAGGACAATGAGTAAAATCAAAGTTGGAAAAACTTTTTGCGCTGGGAATTTGAGCCTCGGCAAGTGCTCCTTGCAACCGCAGATCGTTGCGGCGTTGTGTCTCTTGTTCGCATAATGCCAGTAAGAATTTGGCATAAGACCATTGCCCCTGCATAGCTTGGTGTTCGATAGATTCCCAGTGCGCGAGCATGTGAGTCAATCGGAGCTGTTTGAGGTGGAGCATCAGGTGCTGGTGAGGACTCAGGGCTGTCGTTGAGGGCAGTGGTGCGTTCGAGACTATGTTGTTGTTGAGGGGGCTGGGATTCAATGAGTTGGTCATAACTGGAGAGATCGTGTTGTGTGACGGTCAATTGTGGCAAACTCTTGGGAGCATCCTGACGAAAGTGCTGTTGAAGTTGTTTAAAATTGAGAGTTTGAGCTGTCAATTCCCGTTCCAGATAGTCGGCAACAGCCACTTCCTGGTTTTGGGTCGCGGCAATATATAAAGCTTCAACCATCAACACAGCAGCAGTGTCTAGGTCGAACTGAGCGGTTAATTCTAACCACCGTTCTCGAAACGCTGGAGTGGGTAATAACTCTTGCTGCCAAGTGCAATAAATAAAGGCTCTGGGCTTGCGTCGTAAACCTTCAGTTAGGGGGAAACGCAGAATTCGGAGAATATTGCACG
>NZ_JANNDR010000492.1:0-1815 GCF_031378165.1 Chamaesiphon sp. OTE_75_metabat_556 | reverse complement strand
GGGCGACCCTGGTAGTGGTAAATCGAGTTTATTGCAATATTTAGCCCTATCATGGGCAAAAAAATCCAGCGCAGAAAGATATCGAGAGCGGCTACCCCTATTTGCCGAATTACGTCTCTATGGTGATGATAAAGAGCGCGGTAAATGTAAAAGTTTATTAGACTTTTTTCATCAGGGCAATACCTTCTGCCATCTCGATCGACAGGAGTTGGACAAAGAATTGAAATCGGGACAAGTCATTGCGTTATTCGATGGCTTAGATGAAGTCTTCGCTCCCAAACTTAGGAGTGAAATTACTAACGATATTTATCGCTTTAGTATCGACTATCCCGATGTCCAAATTATCGTGAGTTCGCGCTGGCTGGGATACAAACAAGATTTGGCTAACTTCCAGCATTTAATGCTCCAAGATCTCGATCTCAAAACTCAAGTCCCAGATTTTATCGACAGATGGCATCAGTTCGCTTTCAATGATACTACCGAAGGTGAGAAAAAGCGGAAAATATTATTAGAAACTATCCAAAATACTCATAACAAAGCAATTCGAGAATTAGCAGGTAATCCGCTCCTACTCACCATGATGGCGATAATCAATCGCTCTCAAACTTTACCCAAAGAACGTTTCAAACTCTACGAACAAGCAGCAGAATTATTGCTTCACAAATGGGATGCTGATATCCATGAGCTACAAGATCCCGATTTAGAGGGAATTGACTTACAGAACAAACAGGAAATCCTGCGGCGAGTTGCATATCACATGCAAACCAAAAATTCTGACTCTCGTACAAATCTGATTAGTGAAGAAAATTTAGAACAGATCGTTCGGGAATATTTAGAGAGTATTAAATATTCAGATCCATTTAAAGGCACGAAAAAAATTATCGACAAGCTCAGAGTTAGAAATTTCATTCTCTGTTTGCTAGGTGACAATTCATTTGCCTTTGTCCATCGTACCTTTGCTGAATACTTCTGTGCTTACGATCTGTTCAAGAAATGTACAGGTATCAACCGTCAGCTCAGTTTGAATGAGCTGCAATCACAATTTTTTGGGCGTTATTGGCAAAATGAAAACTGGCATGAAATATTACGGCTACTGGTCGGATTGTTGAGTAGTAATGATGATAACAATACCGACCCGATTAAATCGATTATGGAACATCTTTTGACACTAGATGGGAAAGGTTTTGCTTATTTAAATGTGTTTCTCGCTGCTGACTTTTTAACAGAAGTGCGAAATCGCCAGTTATATAGTCAGGTGGATGAAGCAATTTTAGAACGGCTGGGTGAATTAGTTAACTTGTCATCAGAAGGTTCGGGAGTCTGGGAAATATCGATCAATGCTTGTGATTCGATTGGGAGAGTATGGCAAGGTGAACAATCTGGTTATAAAAAACTGCAAGAATTAGCTACTCAGGGTAATGGTAGTGCAATTTATGCCCTTGCCCAGTATTATCGAGATGAACCGAATAGTCACTCGATCGTCAAACAATTAGCTATTCAGGGTGATGGTAATGGGATTCGTGTCCTCGCTAGACATTATCAAGATGAACCGGAGACTCACTCGATCGTCAAACAATTTGCTATTCAGGGTAATGCTTATGTGATTTATGTCCTCGCAGAAAATTATCGAGATGAACCGGAGACTCACTCGATCGTCAAACAATTTGCTACTCAGGGTGATGGTAGTGCGGTTAACGCCCTCACAGAAAATTATCGAGACGAACCGGATACTTACTCGATCGTCAAGCAATTAGCTACTCAGGGTAATGTTAGTGCGATTAACGGCCTTGCCCAGTATTATCGAGACGAACCGGA
>NZ_JANNDR010000491.1:0-10097 GCF_031378165.1 Chamaesiphon sp. OTE_75_metabat_556 | reverse complement strand
AAAAAGAAACTCAATAGCTACAGTATCGATTTTGGGGTCTGTATCTTTTGTGGTAATTGTGTCGAATACTGTCCGACTAATTGTCTGTCTATGACCGAAGAATACGAGATGGCGACATTCGATCGTCACAACCTCAACTATGATAGTGTTGCCCTCGGGCGTCTGCCGACCAAAGTTACTGACGATCCGATGGTGACAGCATTGCGGACGCTGGCTTACTTGCCTAAAGGAGTAATGGATCCCCACGATCTACCGGCTGGTTCCCAACGCGCTAACGATACTAGCGATCGCTAACTACCACTGTTGTGAATAGTTGCTAACACTAAGTTTTTTCAGATTCGAGCACAAATAATCAATAACAAACATGCAAATTGCTGAAGGCGTTCAGTTAGTCACATTCGGAATTCTCTCACTAATGATGTTGGGAGCCGCTCTCGGGGTAGTTCTGTTTGCGAATATTGTTTACTCGGCCTTCTTATTAGGTGGGGTGTTTATTAGCATGTCGGGCATTTATATCTTGCTCAATGCTGATTTTGTCTCGGCTGCCCAGATTTTGGTCTATGTCGGTGCCGTGAATGTCTTGATCCTGTTTGCGATCATGTTGGTGAATAAGCGAGAAGACTTTAAACCCATGAAAAATGCCTGGATCAGACAGGGGACGACGGCGATCGTGTGCGCGGGCATCTTTGCACTATTGAGTACAGTTTCACTAATTACGCCCTGGAAAATCTCGACACTCACTACCCCGATGGCTAGTTCGATCGTGCCGATAGCCAAGCACTTTTTCACTGATTTTCTGTTGCCATTCGAGTTGGCTTCGCTACTATTATTGATGTCGATGGTGGGTGCGATTATTCTCGCACGTCGAGATTTTCTACCCGATAATATCACTGGGGTAACTTCCACACCAGCTAGCCTCACGCTGCCAGAGCGTCCGCGCGAGTTGGCTGGGGTTGATAAGTAGTGGATAATTGATAATTGATAATTGATAATTGATAGTTAATAGTTAATAGCTGGTATCTAGAGCGATCGACTAAATCGAATGAACATTTTAAGCGGGAATTTTATTATAATTACTATCTAAATTATGTTGCAATTACCATATTTTTTGATTTTAGCAGCCGCGCTATTTTGTATTGGTATTTATGGATTGGTGATGAGTCGAAATGCCGTGCGCGTGCTGATGTCGATCGAGTTGATGCTTAATGCTGTCAATCTCAATCTGATGGGTTTTTCTAACTATATCGATCCCGCTGAAATCAAAGGCCAAGTATTTACGGTATTCGTGATTGCGATCGCCGCAGCAGAAGCAGCAGTGGGACTAGCGATCGTCCTATCGATTTATCGCAACCGCGATACGGTTGATATGGAACAATTCAATCTACTTAAATGGTAATCGCGATCGAGTTGCATCTTGAACTAAAGATCGGTATCTCAGAGGTTGTTTGAAAGTACTGTCGATCGAAATATCCAACTCCCCGCTCCCCGCTCCCATGATCAATTCTTTGTGGCAACGCCTAACACTATCAGACTTCGCTATAGATAAATGGGTTGATGCTAGTTATGTACATCGCTGGGTCGGCAGCCTTCAGGCTTGGCGACAACAGAGTTGGGTGATGCAGTGGGGTGATGAAATTGGCGCAATCTTGACCTCCTTTGTCTTTGTACTTTCACCCTTCGTCCCTTCGATCCCTGGCTTGTCTACCGAGCTAATTGCCCTGATTATGGCTGGGGTGGCGGCTTTTTGGGTATTGTTGACGCTCACAGACAGGCGTGGTGGTGGCATCACACCGATCCATGTGACGCTGCTGGCATTCTGGGCGGTGTCGGCACTTTCGACAGCATTATCACCAGCCAAAGAAGCGGCACTTAGAGGGCTGAATTTAGTCAGCCTGTATTTGATCTTATTTGTGATGCTGGCACGGTTGTGTCGATCGAGTCGAATTCGGAACTGGCTGATCGGGGTATATTTGCATGTCGCCCTGATTGTCAGCGTTTATGGCGTACATCAATCGATTTATGGTGCCAAACAGTTGGCGACTTGGGTCGATGCGGAGTCTACATTGGCTAAGACTACGCGTGTCTATAGCTATTTGAATAATCCCAATCTGTTAGCGGGATATCTGTTACCGGCGATCGCGTTTAGTATCGCGGCTTGTGTTCTCTGGCGCGGTTGGTTGCCCAAAACTCTGGCCGTGGTGATGGTGGTGGTTGATAGCTACTGCTTGCAGGTGACATACTGCCGTGGTGCCTGGGTTGGTGCCTTTGTGGGCATGTTGGTAGCGGCGGCGTTGGTTTATTATTGGCTGCGGCCGGGATTGCCCAAATTTTGGAGATCGTGGGCATTACCGATCGCGTTAGGATCGATCCTAGCAATTGTGGGCATCGGCATGTTGTTAGTTCCCAGCTTGCGCGATCGCGTATTGAGTATTTTTAGCGGTAGCAAAGATAGTAGCAACAATGTCCGCTTAGAAGTCTGGAAAGCGGTCGGGAAAATGATTCACGATCGACCGCTATTGGGCTTTGGCCCTGGAGATCGGGTGTTCAAGAAGATTTATCCGATTTATCAAACTAGCCCCCGCTTCAGCGCGCTAGGTGCTTATTCGATCTTTCTCGAAACGATCGTCGAAATTGGCTATGTGGGTTTTGCTTGTCTACTCTGGGCGATCGTCGTCACGTTTAATTGGGGGGTTAATGGATTGGTAAAATTGCGTCAAACTGGCGATCGACAAGCTTTTTGGCTGATCGCGGCGATCGTCTCCATGGTCGCCCTGCTCGGTCAAGGCACGACCGATACGGAGTGGTATCGCCCACAAATTCAGACCCTGTGGTGGTTGATCGTCGGGATCGTGGCTAGTTTCGATCCAGGACTAGAGGAGCCAGAACGCGGTATATTACCAGCAACTGCCACCATCGATCGCGATCCCTCTGATGCCTAATTTTCTAACCCTGATTCCTGGTTCGACTTGGAAACATCCCCATCCGCGCTTGCAAACAGCTTGGAATTTTGCCAGGATCGGGTTCTTAATTTTTCCAGCATTACCCGCGATCGGGGTATTCCCGATCTTTATCGCCTTAGTCTTGACTTGGAAGAACGCCACATCGGAAATTCTGGCGCATCAGGTCAATTGGTGGTTGGCATTGTTGGGTGTATGGTCGATCGGGGTGTCATTATTTGGGGTCGAACCTGGGGATGCGCTGCTCGGATTGGCGAATTTATTGCCGCATTTTGGCTTTTTTGCCGCCTACAGCGTGCTGATCCAAACGACAGATCAGTTGCGGCAACTGGCTTGGATCTTGTTACTATCGGCAATTCCGGTCATGTTACTAGGATTTGCCGAGCTGTGGCTACATTGGGGCGGCGATCTGGCGATCGGGGGGACACCAATCCACATTCTCGGTTTGCATCCTGGCGGCAATCCCCTCGGTCGGATGGCATCGCTATTTGGCTATGCGACGGGACTGGCTGAATATTTGCAGATGGTGTTTATTTTGGCGTTGGGATTGTGGGTGGATACGTGGGAGCATCGGGGCGAAGATCGGTGGCAGGGAGAGCTAATTAGGAGTAAGCCAGTCGAGATTTGGCGATCGCCAAAATTGATTTATTTGACGGGATTTTTGGTAGTTTGCGGTACAGCCCTGATGCTGACTAGTTCTCGTGCTGCCTGGGGTGGCGCGATCGTCAGTTTACTGATATTTGCGCTCTACCAAGCATGGTATTGGTTGCTGGGATTGGTCGCCGCAGTGATGGCGATCGTCTTCAGCTCTGCCTATGCCCCATCGCCTGTGAAAGCACCCCTGCGCGCGATCGTCCCCCGCTATGTTTGGGCGCGAATTACCGATGAAATGTATCCCGACAGGCCCGAAGCCCTGACGCGGGTATCCCAATTTAAATTTGCCTGGAAACTAATTCAAGAACGACCGCTGACGGGTTGGGGCTTACAGAGTTTTGGCAAATTGTATCAAGCTTACAGTCACACTGAGGTACCCCAGCCACACAATCTTCTGCTCATGCTCTCATCGAGCCTCGGTGTGCCATTCACGATCGGCTTAGTGAGTATCGTCGGCTGGATCGTCGCGCGCGGTACGATCTTATTTCTGGATTTTCCGATCGACTGGCGGCCATCGCGGACAATTTTTTTCACCTTTATAATCGCCTTTGGAGGGTTTATCATGTTTAATATGACTGACGTGACGCTCCCCGATTTGCGCTTGAATGCCCTAGCTTGGTTGTTGCTGGCGAGTATTTGTGGATTGTATTATCAGTCGCAACCAACACGGCGATCGCGAGTAATCGAGTGACTCTTTCTCCAACTATTTGCTAGTGACTAGTCAACAGCAGCAAACTTACTACGATTTATTAGGTGTCTATCCTAGTGCCTCCGAGATCGAGATCCGGCGCGCCTATCGCGATCTGAGCAAAAAATATCATCCCGACACCACCACGCTCAACACCGCCACCGCCACAGCCAAATTTCAAGCATTGAATGAAGCCTATGCCACAGTCAGTCATCCCGATCGCCGTTCGGCATACGATCTGAAGATCGGCTATTCACGCCTCTTTGTGGTGCAAGCTCCCCCCAGATTCGATCGTCCCCCCGTGGGCATCCCTTCTCCTCTGGAGCATCGGCAGAATCGCTATCGCTCTTATGTCGGCCCGACTGAGCGACCGCTATCTGGTGGCGAAATTTTCGCATTATTTATGTTAATCTCCACCTTCCTCGGTTGTTTGCTACTCGCCATCTTCATTGGAGTTGCTAGAGGTGAAATATCTTGAGTGGATAGTGGATAGTTGACAACGTTGTGACTGAAATAACGTAAGTTTGGGTTAATCATCAGGCTTAAACCCACATTCCGCTAGTCTAAGCGATTCTCCAGGGGAGAGGCTTCGCCAACGAAAAACAATTAAAACGAAGCCATTGGATCGTAGCGATTTCATTCTCAACAATCTAAGACTATTGAGAATATGCTCTCGATCGCCAAAAACAGTCTAAATCGGTATAAACATTGCTAGGAGAGGATTGTAGATCTTATTATTTTTTAGCCGAACGCGCAAGCGCACCCCCAAGGGTGGTCGAACTAGCGGAATGTGGGCTTAAATACTGGTAAGTAGCCAATTGGTAAACGATGAGAACTTGCGGGACGTCAACTTTTCTAGTGGGGGCAGAACCCGGATCTGGGGGTTCCGACCCCCAGCCCCCCCGTTGAAGGGCGGAGTGCCGCCCCTCAAACTCCCCTGCACAAGGTTCGATCTGTTGGCAGCTTGACGCGCTTCGCATTAGCTTCGCAATGGGAATCGATCTGTGGGTTGGGGTTTACTTTTTGGGAGCGGTTCCGAAACGAAACCAAGAGTCATCGATCGAAAGTCCTTATCTCGAACTCACGTTATTTAGGTTACGGTAAATCGATTAACACTGCCGTAGCCGATTGATAACGATCTCGGAAATGATAAGCCACCATTTTATCCAAGACTCGCACGAGTTGCGGATCGATCGATACCCGATCGTGCCAGATCAGATCCCCAGTATTGTCATCCACAGGTAAATAACGCGGATGAGTATTAGTCAGAGCCTCGATCGCGATCGTCCCCAGAGAGTAAATATCGCTCGTATAATTCGGTTGCCCTGCATATTGTTCTGGTGGAGTATAGCCCCGCGTCCCGATCGCGATCGTCCGATCTTGTTCCTTAGTTAATTGGGGTTGGAGTTCCTTTACCGCCCCAAAATCGATCAGCACCAGCTTGCCATGATGGCGATCGCGAACGATATTACCAGGCTTGAGATCGCGGTGAATCACCCGCTGCGAGTGAATGAAACCCAAAACTGGTAATAACTGACGCAGCAAATCCAAGACTTTTGCTTCGCTCCAGGGCACTGTCGCACCTTCCAACTCGCGATCGAGCGGTGTCCCATCGATGAATTCCTGTACCAGATAAAACTCTTGACGATCCTCGAAATAAGCCAGTAAATGGGGAATTTGGGCATGGTGCCCCAATTTCGCCAAAATCTCCGCTTCGGTATTAAATAACCGCCGTGCCAAGCTGACAAAACTCGGATCGCGTCTAGCTGGCACTAAGTGCTTAATCACACACTGCGGTTTGCCAGGGCGTTTGGTATCCCGCGCCAGATAAGTCACCCCAAAGCCGCCAGATCCCAGGGATCGATCGGCTTGATAGCGGCCATCGAGCAAGTAATTAGGCGGCATCGTTCCCGCTGCCACACTGAGAGTCGGATGTTGCTCTTGTTTGAAGGTGACATCGAGTTGATGAGGGACGGTGAGATCGGGATCGATGGCAGTGGGTGCCATCGTCAATGGTAGCTCTGGTTGGACTGCATCGGCGGCGGGCACGACGGGAGCTGCCGATTGAGTTAATAGTAACTGGAGATCGGCGATCGCCCGATCGCGATCGATCGCCAAACTAGTCATCGCTTGTTGCTGCTGCTGGGTGTGATAACTAGTCAAACCCAACATCCCAATACTGCTGGCAATTAAGCCCACCACCGGACTTACCAGCGGCAGCCAACCTGCATGAGTAAAGGCGATCGCAAATCCACCAACTAGTAAGATTGTCACGCCGCCAACTGCGCCAAATAACTTCAGCGGATGGCGAATGTACCAAGCTAATCCACTCCCTGCCAGACACCACCCCGCAATCCAGATCCCTTCCCACCCGTCGGGCAGAAACCACCATAGGGATTGCTGATCGAGCACGGCACTGAGAATTTGACTGACAATTTGGGCGTGTACTACCACCCCTGGCATCGTGGCATCTTCAGCTTCGCCCGCACTATAGGGCGTCAGAAATTCATCTTTAAGCGAACTGGCTGTCGAACCGATCAGCACGATCCGATCTTTGATTAATTTCGGATCGACGCGATCGTTCAACAGATCGGAGATCTTGACGATCGACGCTACGCCAGCGCGATCTGCGGCACTACTTGGCGATCGATAGTTGAGCAAAATCTGATAACCCCCAGACTCGGCACTTTGGTACCCACCATCAGTACTGGAGATGGGCTTAAAATGGGCTGTACCGATGCTGAATTGCTGGTTTGAGTCAAACTTACCTTGATGCTGATGTTGGCGGATCAGGTATTCCTGAGCGAGTTGCAGCGCAAAGCTGGTTTCACTGGTACAGGGCGATTTGGGATCGCGAGCCATAAATAATAACGCCCGCCGGACGATCCCATCTCGATCGACTAGCAAATCCACAAAGCCCAGTTGCTCGGCGGGAATCCCTGGTGGCCCCGCAATGCCAGGATTTTTGAAGTTGCGATGCTGACAGGCGGGAATAATTAGATCGTTTTGCTCCCAAATTTTGGCTAAATCCGGCGCGCCAGGATCGATCGGATTGGGGCGAAACACATCCAAACCAATGACTTTGGCTTTGGCATCGGTCAGTTTTTGGATCGCTGTGGCGAGCGTGAGATCGGATAGCGGCCAAGTTTTTTGGAGGTTGAGATCTTCTTCGCTGATTGCCACGATCAGGATGCGCGGATCTTTTGGTAGCGATGGCTGCCAGCGGACGCTGCGATCGTAAACCGCTAATTCCCCCATCTCCCACCACCCCAACTGTTTAGTTCCTACCACCAGCCCCGCCACTCCCAACCCGACACCCAAAATTGTCGCTACTTGCCACGGGAGTTTGCGCTGATTGAAAGACTTCCAGATCGATGCTAAGGAGATCGTACGAGACATTGACAGGAATCATCGATCTGTCGATCGAAGTGACTGGGACTTGAGGTCGTCTCGATATTAGCAGTATTTCACCTCAGTTGTTACGTCTAAATAATCGGTGAAGTATTTTTGGCCTTTTGCCACTTTTTCAGTACCGACAACAAGGCTGCAGCTTCTTGTTTGTTGCCTTGTTGTTGAAACAGTTTTGCAGCCTTGGTCAGATCGGTGATGCCACCCGATTTGTCATTGAGATCGTACTTGACTAATGCCCGATTTTTATAGCTATGAGCGTCGGTAGGATCGAATTGGATGGCGCGACTGAAGTCAGCCAATCCGCCTTGAAGATCTTGAAATTTAGTTACTTTGAGTGCGCCCCGATTTTTGTAGCTAGTCGCATCTTGGGGCGCGAGTTGAATCGCTCGATTATAGTCGGCTAAAGCTCCTTTGACATCCTGAAGTTTGTCTACTTTCAATAACCCCCGATTGGTGTAAGCACGAGCGATCTTGGGGTTAATTTGGATCGAACGATCGAAGTCAGCCAATGCACCTTTGGGATCTTGAAGTTTTTCTGCTTTCAAAGTGCCCCGATTGACATAGATTTCGACATTGCGAGGACTGAGTTGAATGGCTCGATCGTAGTCAGCTAGAGCACCTTTGGGATCTTGAAGTTTGTGCTCTTTGAGAAAACCGCGATTGTAGTAAGCATGGCTGAGATCTGGCTTAAATTGGATGGCGCGATTGAAATCAGCCAAAGCACTCCGGTAATTTTGGCCGATCGCCTGGATCGCCCCACGATTATCGTAAACAGTAGCGAAGTCAGGTTTGAGTTGGATCGCCCGATTGAAAGCAGCTAAGGCACTGGGATAGTCTTTTTGCATGGCTTTGACAATTCCCCGATTGGAAAACGCCTCAGCATTTTTAGGATCGATTTGAATCGCTCGATCGAAATCAGTTAATCCACCTTTGATGTCCCGCAGTTTTTCCACTTTCAAACCACCACGACTATTATATGCTTTTGAATTTTTGGGGTCGATTTGAATCGATCGGTTGATATCTGCTAGTCCCCCTGCTACATCTTGCAACTTATCTGCTTTAAGCACTCCACGTCTTCTATAGGCATTGGCAAAGTCAGGCTTGAGTTGAATCGCTCGATTGATATCAGCTAATGCCCCACGATAATCTTTTTTATTGTATTTCTGCTCTGCTGAATTATAGTATTGCTCCGCAATTTTTGTGTTGTTTTTATCGACCGGAGCTGTTTGTCGATCGCGATTAGAAACTTGGACGATCGAGCTACGATCGACTGGATTTTTGGCAACAGCAATCGTCTGAATCAAGGGAATAATTATCACAATCGCCGTTGATTTTATCCAGATCGAGAGATTATATGGCATAAATGTTTGTTTGTAAAAACAGCAATATCGCTTTAGCCTTCAGCATCGATCTCCTACGACCCGACTACAAGCAAATAAAATTGATGCTAGATCGATATAATTTAACCTGTCAATGTACTGAGTTACAAAAATGACGGTCAGTTGATAAATATTTATAGTTTCAGATCTACTGAAAGTATCTGCAAGCTGAGCTTGTGAACGATCTTACTGATCTCCGTATTGATCGCAGACCTAAGTTATTTTTACCAAGTGTAATTATTAATTTGGAATTTTTGCCCCTTTAAAGAAATTGTGTTTATAATAGCAACATCACCACCGACAACTATCACTACACTCGTCAGTGTCTCGACATTGAGAAAATTAAGTAATGTTGAAATCTACTTTAGTCGCGTTAGGAACGATCGCAACTCTCGGCTCGATCGGCCAAAATGCTCAAGCCGTAACCGATCAAGTCGATCTGTTTTTAACACAGCGATCGCCTCTAAATCTTCAGGCTCAAGTTATGATGAATAATAACAAAACAGGTGATGGCAGCAATAATCCACCTCCAGCAAATAACCCGCCTCCAGCAAATAACCCGCCTCCAGCAAATAACCCGCCTCCAGCAAATAATCCGCCGCCAGTTAATAATTTTTCCCACAATCCTGCTTTTGGTCGCAATTCCTTCCCAGTCGATCGACCAGGACTACCTGCCGAATTTCCGCCAGGATCGCCACCAGGATTTTCACAAGGATTTCCAGCAGGGCTAAAAGTGCCCAACGCGCCAACTTTGTACATTTAGCTAGTGCGTCACTAATTTACTATGTAGTGACGCATTAGCCGATCCCCTCAATGACGTTCGTTTTCCCTTAATTTTCGGGTAGTGCAGAAAGTATACAAAAACAAGCCTCAAACTGTTGATATTATAAACACAATTTCTTTAAAGGGGCAAAAATTCCAAATTAATAATTACACTTGGTAAAAATAACTTAGGTCTGCGATCAATACGGAGATCAGTAAGATCGTTCACAAGCTCAGCTTGCAGAT
>NZ_JANNDR010000474.1:0-5608 GCF_031378165.1 Chamaesiphon sp. OTE_75_metabat_556 | reverse complement strand
ATAAAAACGTCGTGCGATCGATCGCTTTTAGTCCCGATAGTCAGCTCCTGGCGACAGGTAGTTTTGATTCTAGCTGGCGATTGTGGGACGTGCCGACTGGCAAGCTGTTGGCATGTTATGACGGACACACTAATTGGGTTTGGGATGTCGTCTTTAGTCCTGACGGTCGATCTTTAGCTAGTTGTAGCGCAGACATGACGGCACGGCTATGGGATGTTGCGACGGGAAAACTATTAAAAACTTTTGAGGGGCACAAGCTAGAAATCCTATCTGTCAAGTTTAGTCCCAATGGGCAATATTTAGCGACGGGTAGTAGCGATCGGACGATTAAGATTTGGGAAATTGAGACGGGGAAAGTAATTCAGACCTTGACAGGACATCTCGATCGGGTCTTGTCGGTGAGCTATCATCCCGATGGCAACTTGTTAGCCAGCAGCAGTGGCGATGAAACCATCAAGCTCTGGGATCTAGCAACCGGCGATTGCATCCATACCTATAAACTCTTGCCGCCATATGCGGGCATGGACATTACAGGTGCAACTGGATTGTCCCCTGCCACGCTCGAATCCTTGCAAAGCCTCGGCGCGATCGTGAGCGCAGCCACTTGATCGGCGCATCGATCTTCTGAGCTAAAATTGGAAGAACCAGAGCACCAGATTGAGAGGTAATATCCCATGACTGCGATTATTAGCACCTCACCACCTGTCATTGTCAAACGACTCGACTCGGCAACTTGGTCAGACTACCTACACCATGTCGAAAACACCAATAGTCACCTAGAGCGCGTCTTTTTTCATCTCGGAGTCATGTGGATTGAGGATATGGGTAATGAAGGCATCAGTCATGCACGATTTAATAAGCTTTTTACAATGCTCTTCTATAGCTGGTTTGCCAGAATAGAAGATGTCAAATTCGATCTACTTGGCGGTTGTGTCATTGCGAAACCCCAAACTCAGGGAGCCGCACCAGATGAAGTGCTGTATATTGGCGAGGGTTCGCCTCGGTATGTAGAGGGAGAACCACGTCGAGTGAATCTCAGTGAGTCGCGCTTACCCGATTTGGTGGTAGAGATTGCTGATACTACTTTAGCTAGCGATTTGGATGAAAAGAAACAACTTTATCTCGCACTAGCAATCCCTGAATATTGGGTAGTTGATATCAAAGGAAAACGAGTACTCGCCTTTCGATTGGTAGATGGTAAATATCGACAGTGTACCGAATCAGTTGCTCTGACAGGACTACCGATCAATTTATTAGAACAAACGTTAACACGGATGGATAATAACAATGGTAATGCCGCACTTTGGTTTGCGTCCCAAATTGAAAAATTGCCAGATCGATCAATTGAATAACTCGATCGATAATATCGAACTGAGATCCTCCAATCGATCAAATTATTCGAGCGGGAAGCTCAGATACTTTCCCAATTAAATTATCCCGCGATTCCTAAATATATCGTCAATTAATATATTCATTCATGAAGAATACATTTATTCCAGAACTTATTGACGATCGATATCAAATTATCGATACCCTTGGCAAAGGTGGAGTTGGGATTACCTATTGTGCTAGAGATCTCGAAACAGATCGCATCGTCGCAATTAAAGTATTATCCTTAAAAAGAGCCAAAGACTAGAAAGCGATCGAGCTATCGATCGGTCTTCAAGTTTGAACGAGCAAAGGAGCAAGCTAAATGTCAATTCGAGCAGTCGTCGTCGATCCTAACGTCCCTGGACGACTGAAAATCGATCGAGTCGCACCGCCAGTAGCATTGCCAAATGAAGCGATCGTCCGCGTGGCGGCGATCTCGCTCAATCGTGGTGAAGTCCGCCGCGCCGAGAGTGCGGCAGCCGGATGGCGACCGGGTTGGGATTTGGCGGGTACGATCGAGACGGCGGCTCGCGACGGATCGGGATTTGTGGCGGGGACGCGGGTGGTGGGATTTTTGGCTGGGGGAGCTTGGGCGGAACAGGTGGCAGTGCCCACAAATGCGCTCGCGGCGTTGCCCGATGCCGTATCGTTCGCGGCGGCGGCAACCTTACCCGTGGCGGGATTGACGGCATTATTAGCCCTAGAACGCGGCGGGTCATTACTCGATTCTCCGATGGAGAGGCTACGCCAACGATCAGTATTGATTACGGGCGCATCGGGCGGGGTGGGGTATTTTGCTTGTCAATTGGCAGCGCAAGCAGGTGCGATCGTTACGGCGCAAGTGCGTCGTGCTGAGTTGGTGGATTTTGTCAAAACCGCTCACGCACATCAGGTAATTGTCGGCAATGGATTCGATCGATATGCACCTTACGATCTGGCGTTGGATTCGGTTGGCGGGGATGTGTTGCCTGCGGTGTTGGCACAGCTAGCTCCAGATGGTAACTGTGTCATTTTTGGTACCACTGCTGGTGCAAATATCACCTTCAATGCCGCCCAATTTTACGGGAAAGGCGGCTTAAATCTGTATGGATTCATCTTATTTCATGAACTCAAAAAGCAACCTGCGGCGACGGGATTAGCGCGACTAGTGAAGTTGGTTGCCGATGGTGTATTGGTGCCTCATATCGATGTGGAAGCAACCTGGATCGAGATTGCCCAGATTGCCCAACAATTAACCGATCGTCAGTTTCTCGGTAAAGCTGTACTCCATCTGCAATCCTAACCCCAGAGTTCGATCCGATTCTCAGTCATAAACAATTGAGATCGCCGCTTCAATGAGCCACTATCCACTATTTCTAACTTGACATTTTTGCTGAAAATCTCCTGAATTCCATAACTTTCTTCTAATTTTAAGTAAATTTGTTTGTAGTTAGTTTATTGGATTAATTGCTCTAAATCTACTAATGAATCACCAGAGCTTTGCGAAAGTGGGCCACGGACATTACCCTTTCTGATACTATTAATGCTGGTAATAATATTTTTGGCGTCTTGATGATTTTTAAGTGTGAATAGTATTTGCGAATCGTCGCACTTTTGCTGAAGTTCGGCAGTACCGCAAATGATGCCTTGCCCAGTTTGATTCGATACACCAGCCTTGATAAATTTCAAATTCCCACCCGCCCAAGCTGATTGAAATTTGGTCGATACCATGTTGCACCTAACTTGGGGGGAATAGCCACCAAAACCAGATTTCCAGCGAATAATCGCGATCGATTCTGTGCGGGCGGAAGTAGCTACAAAAGTCGTCGGTAAGATTTTCTTTTGGTCTACATCGAAGCTTTGACCACAGTAAAAGCGGACTGTAGATGGATTGGCGATACTAGGCTGAATCGCTAGCATCGTTAATTCGGTTGTTATAAGCGTGGCTAAAATAAGTAATTTCACGATCAATTTTGGGTTTATTTAGTAAGAGAATTAATTAAATCTTGCATATTGATCGCCTGTGCCGAACTAGATTGATAAATTACCGATCCGCTGCCAACGCCAGGACGTTTCATGTTTTCGAGTAAGCGCGTACTGACATTCTGGGCTTCGCGAGCATTCTCAACTGCAAATAACATATTTTTGGGTTGACAAGCATCATTTTTACCACTTACCGCACAAATCAACCCTTGACCGTTGGTATTATCGACACCGGGTACTAAGTAGTTGAATTTCCCGCCATTCCAAGCTACTTGAAATTTTTGAGCGGCTCGATCGCACCGTTGTTTAGGTGATAAATTATTGAGTTTGTGTCGCCAAACCACGATCGATCGATCTCCTCGATCGTTCCCTGCGATCGCGATCATCGTTGCGGGTTCGAGTTTTTGGGTAAAACCACAATAAAAACCGACATGTTGAGATTGGGCGAAGGTGGGTAAAGGCTGGAGCAAAATGGGGAGTATTGCTCCAGCGATCGTTATCGGCAGCAGTGAAAATTTCACGTTCATAGATAAATGTATAAATCGAGCGAGAGCATTATCGATCGGTTATTTGCGAGTCAATATTTTTTTGACATTGACGACATTTGTGCCACCACTACTTTCGACGGGGACGACATTGCGTTCGCCGCCTTCGAGACGGACTAATCTAGCGATCGTCTCTTGCGCATTTTGATAGGATTTAAGTGTAAACAGCAGATTGGATTTATCGCAAGCATCGCTGGCACTCGCTGCGCTACAAATAATCCCCTGTCCAGTGGCCGTATCTACCCCTGGACTGAGGTAAATCCGTCCGGCTTGGAATGCAGCTTGGAATTTGGGGGAAACGACTTCACAGCGTTTTTGGGGCGTATAGTTGCGCCCAAAAAACTCACTTTTCCAGACGATGAGTGCGATCGGTTCTGTTTGTCCAGCGGCAAGTACTAGGGTCGTTGGTAGGTTTTTTTTGCTACTAGGATCGTAGCTTTGGCCGCAGTAGATACGGGTGCTAGCAGTATCGCTTTGAGCTGGAGCTGGAGCTGTGGCTGGAGTAGCAGTTTGAGCTAAGATCGGACTCATGGTAGCCATGCCGAAACTAGTCATCAACAGCGCACTTAGGAGCAGATTTTTCATAATGTCGATCGGGTGAATATAATAAATAGGGTTTCTCGATTCCAGCTCAGAAATTAGAGCTGATTTGAGGATAGATTGGACGAGGCGCGGTAAAAAATGCAGTGCGGACAAGCGATTTTATACAAGCAAAGATCGATCGGGTAACGATCTTGAATGGATCGACAACATTTTATCGATCGATTATTGAGAGTTATTTAGATTAGATCGTAGCGACTGCTGAGATATTGCCTTGCTTGACATCCAATAGGAATTTCCGCACTAAATCGACACTCAGGGCATAACCAATTCCAACGCTACCTGTATTAGTGCCGATGGGAGTACCTTCTCCATCGATTACTTTCGCTAGATCGTTAGCAGTATTAACAGCAATTATTTCTCCACGATCGTTGACCAATGGGCCGCCAGAATTACCACGATTGATCGGCGCACTATGCTGGATGACTTTCCCGCCACCTCGGATGGCACTCACCATCCCGGCTGTGAAGGTATTTTGATTGTCCTCACCTAGCGGTGTGCCGATCGCATAAACAGGGTCGCCAACTCTAATTGCGCTACTTTTGCCAAAGTTGAGAGTGGGGAATTTCTGGCGACGATTGATTTTGAGTAATGCCAGATCGATGCCCCCTTTAGAGAAGCCGACGACATCTGCTGGCATTTCGGTCTTGCCATCAGCCATCATCACCGTGACTATTGCCGACTGTCCTTTGAGGACGTGAGCATTGGTAATGACAAAACCATCGGCACTAATAATAAAACCACTGCCATGACCCCGATTATTGCGGATCGTGACTACGGCTGGATTTGCTTTTTCATAGACGCGGTTAGCAGTATTTGCGGCTGGTGTTTTGGCGAGTAATAGGGGTGGTGAGAGTGTGGCTCCACCAGTCAGACTGAGCGCAATGAGCAGGGCGGAACAGATCGTTATAGTTTTCATATTGGTTAATGGAGTTGGGAGTTGGGAGTTGGGATGGATGGATCTGAAATCAGCAATGCCCTTTATTAGAGATTGGAAAAAAATCGCTCATGCTTAATTTATCTTTCGGGCAAGCGGGAGGGAATTATGCACAGTTGCCAATTGCCGATCGTGACCGATGAGATTGATCGTCCAGATCGCCGTGCTGACTAGCATCATGGCGATCGTCGTT
>NZ_JANNDR010000409.1:0-8324 GCF_031378165.1 Chamaesiphon sp. OTE_75_metabat_556 | reverse complement strand
GGGCAATTCATGAATTGCCCCTACCCAAATTTCGAGATCGTTTCATACTTCAAATCAGCAATGCCCCATTCTAGATTTCGCTACTTTTACGGGGAATTTGGAATGGTTTTGAGTGTCAAAATCAGACTTAAGATCGATCTCCTTGTAGTTTAGCTCTCACCTGCATTAAGAACCGACCGAGCTGATTTGCGCCAGTGCGATCGCTGCCACAGCCCCAGAAGTAATCCACTGGCGAATCTTCAATAATTTCAGCGTCTCGCGTATCGAGTAAAATCTGCTGAATATCAACATGAGTGCTAAATTTTTGCCAGATCGCCCGGTACATGATCTCGCACTTACAGACGTCCCAGTCGGGGTGCGGTTGATATTCACAGTTGCGCCCGATCTGAGCTGCTAATTCTGGAGTGGGTGAGGCTTGAATCTGAGCCATTAGATACTCAAATTTCGTGCCGTGAAACTTGTGTGCCTGATAGTAGTGCTCGACCGTTGGCCAATATCCCCCAACCGATCGATCGGCGGTACTGCTGGGCATGACGATCGAGTGTGGCGAAAAATTGGAAAAGCAACCATAGGCTGCATTAACTTTGTAGAAGTAAATTCTCAATGGCTCTGGCTGCACTCACTGCTGCTAGTTTACCGCACATCTCGATCCTTTTTCAGCGCAACTGAGCCGATAGAAATGTCGCTTAATTAGCAAACTAGAGCGCGAATATTGTCTTGCAGCTCTGGTGCTATTTTCCGCCATTTTCTGGCAATATTAAACTCCATATTGACAATTGCCACTTCTAATAATGAGTCATCGATCGAGTATGTCTTATCTTCTCTAAGCCAAGTCAAAATCTCTGCTAGATGCCAAATTGAAGGTGTTCCTTCATAGACGGGCGAAGGAGATCTCGGATCGCCATTGAAAATCAGATTTCTAATGTTTTGCCGACTACATCCCAGGATTTTGGCAGTATCTGTTAAGCCAACAAAATCTGGTGTTGCTTCAATTAAACTAGCATCTGGGATAACTTTTTTGACATCGACGATCGCACTAGATATCGCATCAAAAGCTGAGGATGCCGATCGAATAAAATCTAGTGCAATACACCCTTGCTTGCCAATTCCAATTAAGGCATCATCACATCCAGCTTCATATAATCGATCGATATAACCATCGGGATCGATCCGAGGATCGGGGAAATTAAATTTTAAGGTAAAGTTATATTCTTTCATTATTTATTCCTCTTCTTCACCAGAATTATCTAAACTGCGATCGATGTCGTTAATCTAAGCTTAACCCAGCCAATAGATCGTTGGCGTAGCCTACCGGAGGTAATTGTCTCTAATAATAATTTATCCCTTCCAGCTAATCGTTGGCGAAGCCTCTCGGTAGAGAATCGCTAGAAGATAGAAATGCAGGAGCCATTGCACTAAGTTTTTGCGCTCGGTTCTTACCCATGCGGTGATGAAATTCCTTACTTCCGACTCACTCGTGGTTATTTCTGCGATTAGGTTGGGACTACCATCAGCATGGCAATTGAATTATCGCTCACAGTGTCGCCCCCAATCGTTCTTGCAGGGCAATAGCGGCTAATTGTTGTTCGCGAATCCGCCCGACTCTGAGGGCATCTACCAGCCCTAATAATTTATATAGTTGGGGATCTAAGCTAGCTGTAAGCGGTACGGATGGATAGAGGGGAGTTAGTGCCAATCCAATCGCTGTACCAGTCGGAAATGCCCAAACTAGCGGTTCTTGACTGCTGACAATCTGTTCTTTGAGTGGGGAGATGCCATGAGCGGTGGGCATTCCGCGCACTAATGTCCCTGGAGTGGCGGGGTAGATATATTTCAAGCCATGAATCAGCAGTTCTAATAAATGGGGTGTCAGGGGTTGATGGGTGAGGGGGTTGTGGAGTTTGGCAATTGTGCTGCGTTTGAGGGAGCTATGGACTTCGGAGGCACTCATGCCGAGGCTTTCGGCTAAGTCGCTATACCGCCACTGGCGATCTTGCCAGAGGTGGGTTTTGAGGAGGATGGGGATGTCTTGAGGTTTGAGCATGGAATCTATTCTCTGTTATTTCTATTCTACATTCGCAAATTGAGAATAGATAAATGTTGATCGAAACAGCATAAAATTTTCTTGCTCAGATCGATCGAACAGGTCGTCTTAAGACCTTCAAATTACCAAAATCAGTTTAATTATTTGCAAGTACAAATATATGGTAGACATTGCTCTCGATCACAATCATACGACAAAGATATGCAGTCATATTCGACCCTACTGTTTACTTACCCAAACTCCTCACTCATTGATATTTAGACTTCAGTTCAAGTGCAGCATAAAAGCTGTTGAGGCTATTTAATAAAGCATTGTAGCAAGAATAAGCATCATCGCGATCGATCTGAAGATGAGTATATAAAGCTAGTTCTGGCTCTGACACTAGAGACACCTGCGGAATATCCAACCCCGCTGCGGTTAAACGGATAGATGCGAGTCTCTTTCAGAGAGGCTACGCCAACGAGATTAATAGCGACCCAATTGTATTATTTCTGCCGTGGGAAAGATCTTCCAGCCCAGGTAAGATTAACTCCGATCCTGGCAATTCATTTAGTTCCATTATTTATCCTTCTCTGCTATATTTTCACAACGATCGATAAATTGTTCGATCTTATTTCTGTGGAGTTTAAACTTTTAATTGCCGAAGATCGTTTGCTGGTGGATGCCAACCTGCTTCGAGCCATAATGCACGAGCTTCGCGGATCGATCTTTCTCCCTTATACTTTTCATCATTCATATCTAATCTGTCACAAGTTGCTCGCCCGATCGCAGTAGTCCCAATGACTTTAGTTGCATCTAGCGACCAGATAAAATGCTCTTGCCACAACTGATTTCGTGGATTAAACAACGGTAAAATAGTCGAAGTTTCCAGGTCTCGTCCGACCACAAAATTATAGCGGTTTTGATTGCAGCGATTACAGGCAAGTGCGAGATTTTCTTCCGTATCCGAACCACCTAGAGATCGCGGTTGCAAATGATCGATTGTAAAACGAGAAGAACTAATTTTTTCTGGTGAATGGCAATATTCACACAAATAATCTGCTCGGTTACGAACATATTTTTTAGTAAATTCACTTACACTCATTTTTGGGCAACCAATAGCGAATTGAGGTACGTGAAGATGCGATCGAGTTCGCTAATACTAGTTAGTTCTTCTTGTTCGGTATGTGTGAGTGTTGCCGACTGATTTTTGGCTATTAGTTCTTCCAGTTTATCTTGAAGATCGTCCGTAAATTTGAACAGCCGTAAGTCATCGACTTTCTCGACTCTGATACCCGTTTCGAGGAGGGATTGGGGACTGATAACTACTTGCATGGTTAGTTGCCTTGATTTCTGAGATTGATGTCTCAGCTATCTATGATAACTTGTGTCATGGGCTGAGAGCCTAACAATTGCCAAATATCTCGTTGGCGTGGCCGCGCTCGCAGTAGGTAATCGCAAGTCACTCATTAGTAGCCATGAGTTCGCTGGAACAACCTCTGACAATGTGCAATTTGCCAGAGGCGACGCTACGAGAACGCGAGATCGAAGCCGATCGATTTATTGAGTGAGCATCCGCTAGACTGAGATCGGGATTCGATTGACTTTATGCCAAGGGAAGATTAGACAATACCTTTTAATAACAGTTGGATTGCAGCTTGAGTCTGAGGCAAACTATCGACCACGATCGCCGTACACAATAACATCATGTACAAGATCGAATACTTGAACATCGATTTGGCGACAGTCTTGTCAGTGGGTGCGTGTAATAGTTTCCACGCTTCATAGACAAACACTCCGCCCAAACCGATCGCGGAGATGGCATACACAATTCCCGATGCTCCCAACGGATAAACGAGCAACAACGTAGTCGGCATCAGTAAGAGCGTGTAAATCCAAATTTGTTTGGCGGTAGCGGCATCACCAACCACCACTGGCATCATCGGAATCCCGACTTTGGCATAGTCATCTTTAATCATCAATGACAATGCCCAAAAATGTGGCGGCGTCCAGATAAAGACGATCGCAAATAAGATCCAAGCTTCGATGCTCAAACTATTCGTCACTGCTGCCCAACCTACTAGTGCCGGAATCGCACCCGCCGCCCCACCGATCACGATATTTTGGGGAGTATGTCGTTTGAGCAGGTGGGTATAAATCCACATATAGAAGCCAATCCCCGCCATTGCTAGGAGCGCGGCTAAGAGATTGGTGAAAATGGTCAGCGTGGCAAAGGATAATCCGGCGAGAACTGCGGCAAAGATGCCTGCATGGAGGGGTTTGACGCGACCGGAAGGAATCGGTCGATTGCGAGTGCGTTCCATCGCATAATCGATATCTCGATCGTAAATGCAATTCATCGTTTGAGCCGAAGCTGCGGCCAACATCCCCCCGATAACTGTCACCAAAAACAAGACCGGATCGGTTTGACCGTCTGAAGCCAACCACATCGCCGCAGCAGTCGTAATTAACAGCAGCGGAATAATCCGAGGTTTAGTCAGTTGATAATAACTCTGAATAACTTGGAGGAAGTTTTGGTGTTTGCACTCTAATGATGGATTGAGAAGCTCTTGCATATTTAGGGATGGGGGATATTTTTTTACCGCAACAACGAGACAAATCTGAGTCGTCAAGATCGGATCGACGATCGGGCGGTGTCGATCGAATGATTAATAACGGTCGAGCGATTTAGTCGCCACAGCAATCCGGTCAGGACAACGAGTGTACCGAGTAAGAGCGCGCCAACAGTTTGATGGATGACGGTCAGTGGTGCGACTTGGAGATGGAGTTTAAAGGTAGCCACACCGAGCAAGATTTGACAAACTAATAATCCCGCAGTTCCCGCCGCTAGCTGCCGAATCGATCGAGGTAAATTTGCATTGCGCCAGACAACTATAACTACCGCAAGGCAACTCAGCGTCGCCGGTACCACCCCAATGATGTGGCTATTCATCACCGCACATAGTTCGGAGTTGCCAAAACATTGGTGGAGTGCCCATCTAGAACCGACTAAACCACCGAGGATGCTTTGAATATAGACGAAAATTGCAGCAGTGAGGGGGAGAAGGGGAGTTGGCGGCGAAGAGATTTGGAGATTTGGCGACTGGGAGACGGGGAGTAGGCAAGTACCGATCGTCAATAAGGTAATAAAAAATAGTAAGGCTGTGCCGAGGTGGGCGGTGACGATGTCAAAGCGGAGTAATTCGGTGACAGTGAATGCGCCTAAGGCTCCTTGAACCAAAATCAGACCCATTGCCATCGTCGTCGCCCAGGGTAGCCAAGTGGGAAGTTGGTGGCGATACCACCAGGATGAGCACACCAAGAGCAAGGTACTCAAGCCAATCAGGGCAGCATCCAAGCGATGGAACCATTCCAAAAATACCTGAAGATTCATCTGTGCCGTCGGCACCAATTGCCCGTAACACAATGGCCAATCTGGACAAGCCAAGCCAGCATTCATGACTCTGGTGGCACTACCTACCGCCATCAGTAAGAGCGTGGCAAAGGCGATCTTCCAGATTGATCGGCGGATACGGGTGTGAATGAGTAGAGAATTCGCGTGGTGGGATAGAGATGCGTCTCTACCCGCAGGAGATTGAGGGGTGAGTGCAGAGTCTGACATAAATTGGCGATCGCCGAGTTGGTTGTCTAGTTGTGCTGTTATGGACTAGACGAGCTAGATAATTATTCTCAAACTAGCATTAATACCTAGTGGCTGCGAGGGTGTCAACCGCGACTTCGATCGCTTAAATACGCCTAGGCAAGAGTGAGAACCCATGCGCTGGCTGACTTTGACAATCGATCGATTTAGATCCCAAAGAAAGTATTAAAGATCTGTGGCGATCGCCATCTTCAAAAATTACGACTGAGATCGCGCTTGCAGTCAATCCCAAAGAAAATCTGAAGAAATGCGAATAAGTGCCGATCGCTCTAATTGCCTACGGTACCTTAGTAAGATAGTAACCGTAACTACCTCTATTTTCAGATCGCCATTATTATAAATACTTAACTAAATTTTTAGCTAAAAATTGCCTGTAAGCCTGCTCTGCCAGCATGGCAACCGAAAACTTGGATGTGCTCTGACAAGCTGAAATATTCTCGGTTTTAAATCCAAGCTCGATGCTCCACAGCAGCAGATCCACAATAAACGATATCTCCCTCCCGATTCCACAAACCTTCCATCCCTGAAATAATCGATGAATATTCCTAGCTCAATTATTACCCTCCTGCTGGGCATAGGACTAACCTTAGTTAGTCTCTGGTACGGACAGAATCATGGATTGATGCCAGTCGCCGCTTCCGAAGAAGCCGCTCACATCGATGGCTTATTCAATGCCATGATGACCATCTCCGTCGGCCTGTTTTTGCTAGTTCAAGGTGTCATCGTCTACTCGGCGATTAAATTTCGGCGCAGACCTGGAGAACTCGGCGACGGTGCCGCGATCGAAGGTAATGTCCCTTTAGAAATCTTGTGGACGGCGATTCCTGCGGCGATCGTGTTGTGGATTTCGATCTACAGTTTTGAAATATACAATGAGATGGGTGGTTTCGATCCATCCGCTAATGGTGCTCATGCGATGCACAGTATGCCCAGCGGCAAAGGCAGTGCTATGGCTGCGACGATGCCTGGGATGCCCAGCTCCAATAGTAATCTGATTGCGGCGATCGGTGTTGGTGCTTCGCCAGCCAACCAGGGTAAAGCGGCTGCGGTGAATGTCAACGTTTTGGGTTTGCAATATGCTTGGATTTTTACTTATCCTGATGTGAATGTGACCTCTGGCGAGCTGCATGTCCCAGTCGGCAAAGAAGTGCAACTGAATATGAATGCCCAAGACGTAATTCACGCTGTTTGGATTCCGCAACTGCGACTCAAGCAAGACGTGATCCCCGGTACGCCCACCCAGCTCCGGTTCACCACCAATAAAGTCGGTAATTATCCCCTGCGTTGTGCCGAACTCTGCGGTGGCTATCACGGTTCGATGGTGACACGGATGATCGTTCATACTCCCGAAGAGTACGATACCTGGATTGCCAGCCAGCAACAATCCACCCAAGCTCAAGCTGAAGTTGTCAAACAAACGATCGCCATGAATCCTGCCAATCTCTCTACGAGTAAATATCTAGCTCCCTACGCCACCGAAATGGGCGTGCAGCCGGAGACGATTGCCCACCTGCACCACGACATGAAGATGTTATCGATCGCCTCGGCTACCAAATAGCAATTACTAAGTTGGGTAAGTAGATCCGCACATTTAGTGATGACTGAAACCTAGCTGGTGGGCACTGCCCACATTACTGGAACGACTGGAACTATCAGGGGGATCTGTTAGCTCTGTTGCTATTTATCGATCCCCTATCCCCTACCCTCTATTCCCTAGACGATGACAGCAGAACTATCAATTCCTACCCCTACCAAAGAGGATGATGTCGTTCATAATCCTCGCAGATGGCAAGATTATTTTACATTTAGTACCGATCACAAAGTAATTGGGATTCAGTACTTTGTCACTGGCTTTATCTTCTACATCATCGGTGGATTATTGGCCGAAGGCATTCGGACCGAACTCGCTACTCCCGATCCAGATTTAGTCGATCCGGCTACATACAATAGTATGTTTACGATGCATGGGACGATCATGATTTTCTTGTGGATCGTCCCCGCTGGTACCGGCGCGTTTGCCAACTATCTGCTGCCGCTGATGATTGGCGCACGGGATATGGCTTTCCCCAAGCTCAATGCCGTCGCTTTTTGGATCATTCCACCGACAGGATTACTCTTGATTCTCAGCTTCTTTCTCGGCCCAGCGCAAGCTGGTTGGACGTCTTATCCACCGTTGAGTTTACTTACAGGTAAAGTCGGTGAGGGGATTTGGATTATGACCCTGTTATTACTGGGGACATCGTCGATTTTGGGAGGAATTAATTTCTTCACCACCATCATCAAGATGCGGATTCCGAGCATGTCGATGATGCAAATGCCGCTGTTTTGTTGGGCGATGTTGGCAACTTCCTTGTTGATGCTAATTGCGACACCAGTATTGGCTGGGGCACTAATTTTACTCTCATTCGACTTGATTGCTGGTACCGCCTTCTTTAATCCAGTTGGTGGTGGCGAACCGGTAGTTTATCAGCACATGTTCTGGTTTTACTCACACCCTGCGGTGTATATCATGGTCTTACCCTTTTTCGGGGTGATTTCCGAAGTGATTCCCGTGCATTGTCGCAAGCCGATTTTTGGTTACGGCGCGATCGCGTATTCGAGTATGGTGATTAGTTTCCTAGGCTTGATTGTCTGGGCGCA
>NZ_JANNDR010000377.1:0-19244 GCF_031378165.1 Chamaesiphon sp. OTE_75_metabat_556 | reverse complement strand
GGGTGACAGTTTCTCCGAGCAGCCAACTGGCGAAATCGGCGGAGAAATGTTCGGCTAGGAATTTGCAGGTGTCATCGTACATGAAGAAAATTGTATACCTGCTCACATCGCTTTGATTTTGAGTAATTCCAAAGTTTTATGAATTATTGTGAAAACAACATAATGCTGACGGCAGCTAGGTACAGCGCTTTTTTAGGTAGTAGGGTCTCATTGACTATGTGCCGAGAGCAGTCTTGATCGCGGCTATTGCAACACCGATCCCGATTTTTGTTGAGATATCAAATGCCCACTGTCCAGCGCTTTTGAGGTGTTCTAATGCTTTTGCTCCGTTGCCTTGGGCGGCTGCTGTCTGAGCGGCTGCAACTTCCCCAATAGCGATGTCGTGTTCGGGAATCGTCGCCTCTCTGCGCATGACTATTCGTAGTGTTTCAAGTTCATGAGCAAGGCTGGGGAGGTCAATGTTGCTTTGACACTGCTGGAATGTGTTACCAGTTGCTTGGGAATTAGGACCCATCGCGCCCACTTGTCCCTGTCCGGCTGAGTAGTTGTCGCCCATGATTAACCTCTGTATATTTAAATTGACTTCAAATCCCAAATCTCCCTGGTATTTTCTTATCCTACTAGAATCAACATTACCTTTAACAATTTGTGAAACAGGGAATTCAACAGCATCATTGCCAAAGTGTTGATAGTACTCATCAAAATCACTCAGAATTTCTGCTCTACCAGAATGTCGTAACGCATATTCTTCCAGCCATTGAGCAGCTGAACTAACGTCATCCCTTGTAGGATCGAATGAACAGAAAGACCAAGATTTATCGGTTACACGGTAAGAATCATGTAACGTATACGTTACTCCAACACTCACAAGAAGATCTTGAGATGGTTTAATTACATTTATATTTTCTATGAAAATGGCGTATTTTGGTATTTGCTTATCATATTGAATCAGTATTTCATTGGCTGTAAATACTCGCAAATATCCTTCCATATTTGCTAGACATCCACCTTTTTGAAGGTGTGCAATCACTTTTTGATATTCCCGATCAGGAACCATGACAGGAATCCCCTGATGACTACAACCAGTTGACGATGCACCTAATAGATAAATAGTTTCTGAGTCAAATCTTCTGGCTCCCAATCTAACTGAACCAATTCCTCCCAAAAACATTGCTTCTTTTCCACTAGGTAAATATTCTCGGTGTCTTCCTCTTCTGGTAAGATACTGTTCAGCATTTTGTCTTTCCCTAATAGCCTTTGGCGTGTAGTAGCGCCCTGGAGAGGATGGCAACCATTGCATTAAATGAAAGCTTCTTAAATTTACCTCAATCCCTTCCACAAGATTTCCACGTAATGCATCTTCCCAAAAGTCATAATTATTCTCATATTCTTTATGATTATTAGTTTCATGCTGGCAAGGCTCAGGACATTTTACGTTGTTGTAAGTCAGCAAATTAAGAGCATCACCCAAAAGTTGAACTAAATCACTTCGTTGTATGCCATCACCGCTTCTATCAACTCCTCGACTCAATATTTTTACAATATCAGGCTTGTTCCTATCATCATTTCTCTCTCTATCTTCATCTTCTCTAATACGCCTCTCTTTTTCTCTAATACGTTTCTCGGTTTCCCTGATGCGTTCCGATGCTAAATTCTCAGACCGTTTAGATTCCTCGATATCCTTGACTATCATCTTGACAATATTTGTTGTAGTCGCGTCTAAAGGTGAGTTCGTATTCTCGTCTATGGATAATCTATTTATTATGCGATTCGTATACAGATCGAGTTCTGAGTTTGTTAGCCTCTCAGAACTCTGGCACAAAATTTTTACTATCTGATCTCGAATATTCATTTGAAATCTATGCTAGTCATTCAATACTTGATCCTTACCCAAAGTCTAAGCGGCATAACTATTATTAGGTGGAAAATTTCTACCTATCCACCCAAATTTGGGTAGATAGACTGAAAAATTCAGCATATTCCCTATGCAAAAGCAGAAACTTTCCACCTATCATCCTATTTAAGGTGGATCTGCTGAATTTTTCAACTTATTGTAACATTATGCAAAATCCGCCGAAGAAGCTGCTAGACCAAGTTAGAGATGCAATTCGCCTCAAACATTACTCCTACCGTACAGAAGAAACTTACGTGCAGTGGATTGTTCGTTACATTTTGTTTCATAACAAGCGTCATCCCAAAGAGATGGGAGTCCCAGAAATAGAAGAATTCTTAACCCATCTAGCCGTCGAAGGCAACGTTGCCGCTGCTACCCAAAATCAGGCTCTCAATGCCATTTTGTTTCTATACCGTCAAGTTTTACAGATAGAACTTGCCGATCGCATTAATGCCATCCGAGCTAAACGCCCGCAGCAACTTCCGGTTGTTCTCTCTCCCGATGAAGCGTTTGCCATCATTCAACAAACCACGGGAGTTCATCGGCTAATGCTACAACTACTTTACGGTAGTGGACTGCGCTTGCGCGAATGTATGGAGCTACGGATTAAAGACATCGATTTTACCCAGTCTCAAATGGTCATCCGCTGCGGCAAAGGTGGTAAGGATCGAGTCACACTGCTACCGCAAAGCGTCATCGAACCACTGCAACTTCACATTCAACAAGTTCGCCTCATCCATCAGCAAGATTTAGAACTCGGCTACGGGGCGACGATATTGCCCTTTGCTTTCAATCGCAAAGATCCCAATGCTTCCCGTCAATGGGTTTGGCAATATGTCTTTCCCGCGTCAACTCGCTGTCAAGATCCCAAAGGTAGCGGGATTGTCCGGTTTCATCTCCATGAAAGTGGCTTGCAAAAAGCTCTCAAACAAGCCGTGCGGCTAGCTAAGATCTCTAAGCGGGTTAGTTGCCACACTTTCCGTCATTCATTTGCTACCCACCTGCTTCAAAGTGGTTATGACATTCGCACTATTCAAGAACTACTAGGTCACAAAGATGTCAAAACCACGATGATTTATACTCACGTTCTGAATCGAGGTGGGCGAGGTGTTGTGAGTCCACTCGATCGCTAATCATTGCTCAAGTTATCAACAAATTTAAGTTTGGTTCGATCGATCTGACACCGATCGGTTACATGCCCATATATCGGTTGAATGACATAGCAAAATGATCATCAATCGATTGCACTAGCTGCCTAATTTTAGATTTCCGTCTGATTTATCAGGACATCGACCTACCACGATCTCGATTACGATCGAACCATACATCAACAGATAGTTTGGTGGCAGGTTTAGAGCCATCATAATAATTCACATCAATGGTTGCTCCTGCCAGCCGCAAGCGTATTCGATCGCCATTAATTTCCATCAGCTCGATTGTATTTCGATCGGTTCCTTCATGGGAACAGTAGTAAAAGCAGGTAATCCAACCATTCCGGCTCTCATCATAAGCTTCAGGAATCGTGGCTATAAATCCTGGCTCGATCGAATCTTCTGATAAATCTGGCTCCACCAGATTCAGCTCCCAATTAGGCTGGGCGCATAAATCTACGGTGTCTTCTTGCTGCTCGGTCGCTCGTCCCGCAGCTAGTGAGATCCAGAGGTTCATCATGCCACTATCTTTGTCTTTGTAAAGATTCCATTCAGCAGGCTCGATCGGATAAATCTCAATACCATTAAATCTTTCGAGGATCAGAACTGGATGTTCAGGGGATGATACTAGGTCTATTTTATTCATTGGATATTAACTACTTGTCCTAATCGAAGTTCGATCGTGCCAAACCAGATGTTTGGAGAACTAAATCGATAGAAATAATACATGGCTCGATCGACTTATTTGAATTTGGTATGTAACACAATAGCGGCGAGATTTACAGATTTTCAAATTAACCGTTGTGTCTAAATCTGCGCGACAATTTTGTAAATAGCCCTAGTAATTGCGGTGAGTTCTGCGGGTTGAATAATATACGGAGGCATCGTATAGATCAATCGCCCAAATGGACGTAACCATACGCCCTCTTCCACAAAACGCGGCTGGATCGCTTGCATATCCACCGGATCGTGCAATTCTACCACCCCGATCGCCCCTAATACCCGCACATCCTTAACAGCCGCTAAACTCCGGCAAGGCTCTAACTCCGCTTTGAGCTGAGACTCGATCGATCGAATCGTGGATTGCCAATCATAACTTTCTAGCAGAGCTAAATTTGCTAGAGACACCGCACAAGCCAATGGATTTGCCATAAACGTTGGGCCATGCATAAACACCCCTGCTTCACCTGCGGCAAAACTGGCACTAATCTCTCGCGTCGTCAGAGTTGCAGCTAGGGAGATAAATCCCCCAGATAGTGCTTTCCCCACACATAAAATGTCTGGACAGATCCCCGCATGTTCGCTGGCAAACATTTTGCCCGTGCGCCCAAAACCAGTCGCAATCTCATCTAAAATCAGCAAGACATGATATTTTTCACATAATGCCTTGGCTTGGCGCACATATTCTGGATGATAAAAGCGCATCCCCCCAGCATTTTGTACTACTGGCTCAAAAATAGCCGCTGCGATGCGATCATGGTGTTCTGCTAGCAACACTGCAAAACTCTCAATATCCTGCTCTTGCCAATTATCTTCAAATGCAATCTGCGGTGCCTCAGCGAAATACTGCTTAGTCAAAATATTGCGAAAAAGATGGTGCATTCCATTCACCGGATCGCAGACTGACATGGCTGCAAAAGTGTCCCCATGATAGCCATTTCGCAGGGTGAGAAAACCTTGCTTCTCTGGCAAGCCGCGATTATACCAATATTGCACCGCCATTTTCATCGCGACTTCGACCGCGACTGAGCCAGAGTCACAGAAAAATACCTGTTGGAGTGCGGTGGGTGTAAGATCGATCAATTTCCTGGTCAAATCCACTGCTGGCTGGTGGGTCAGACCACCAAACATGATGTGTGACATCCGATCGATCTGGGCATGGGCGGCTTGGTTTAAGCGAGGATGATTATAGCCATGAATACAAGTCCACCATGAAGAGATGCCATCAATGAGCGATCGACCATCCATCAATTGAATATACACACCTTGGGCGGATGCTACTGGAAAAACTGGGAGTAGATTCGGCATGGCTGCATAGGGGTGCCAAACATGCTGGCGATCGAAATCGAGGAGTTGTTGTAAGGATTGCATGGAGGAGTGTGCAGGGTGATATTAAAGTGAGATTATTAATGACATATCGATCGCTTACTCGCACATTCTAAATTGAACGTCATCTAAACTATTTGGTTCAAAGTGTAGATTACCACAGCCCAAAATGGCGGATGTTTTCCGGCATTATCTAGTCAAAGATTTATACTTATTACTAATCTCCCTACAATTACTATGTCTGAAACCATCAACAATTTAGAATCTGCCTTTGGTGGCGAATCGATGGCGAATCGCAAATACTTATATTTTGCCGAAGTCGTGCAAAAACTTGGCTACAAAGATTTAGCCAAGCTATTTAAAGAGACGGCAGCACAGGAAACCGAACATGCTTTCGCTCACTTTGAATTGCTCCATCCCGAACTCAAAATCGATGGGGCTGAATCACTCAGCGATGCTGAAAAACAAGCGATCGCAGCTCGTTGTCTGGAACTAGCAATCGCAGGTGAAACCTATGAGTACACGACGATGTATCCAGAATTTACCGTCCAAGCCAAAAAAGAGCGCGACGACAAAGCTACCGCTGACTTTGAAGCCCAAATTCAAGAATCGGCGGCACATGCGGATACATTTCGCCGCGCTGCCCATCGGTTTGGCTTGCTCGAAGCGGTAGAACATCATCATGCAGATCGGTATACTGAAGCCTTAACTGTGCTCAAAGGTGGGGAAGCCACCACCAAACAAGCCACCCAGAAATGGATTTGCAAGCAGTGCAGTATGATTTACGATCCGATCCTCGGCGATCCTGATTCGGGGATTGCTCCGGGTACACCCTTTGCAGCGATTCCTGATGATTGGTATTGTCCGATCTGTGGTGCTACCAAGAAACTATTTGCACCGCATATCGAAGAGATCGCGGCGTAGGAATTCCCCAGGACGCAAGCTGACGATAGCATTTAGACAGAGCAATTCAGCCCTTACTCGATCGATGAGTATCGATCGAGTATTAATTTTATTTAGCCGTATTAATCAAACTTATTATCTCACCGCTGCCGATCGAAGCAAAATTTCAATAAACAGCTACCTAATAACTAAATCCAGTAGGGAGCGACATCTTGGTAATGACAATCGATACATTTACCAAGCTTTCCACCAATTTTTAATGAAGATGTCTAGTCAAAATCTAGTCAGAATTTAATCAAAATTTAAACTCAGGAGCGATCGATCGCCAACAAATATGAGAAGATTGCAGCACTAACAGCTCACAATCAAATCCGACTCTGGCTTTGGATTTCTAGATGGTACTAATTCGTTAGCGACCTCGTGCAGTTAGGAATCTTGCAAAAAATCTACCCCGCTCTGCCCTATGACACTACTAATCAACCAGCTCGCCGACATCAACGATCGCAAATGTCCAGAATGCGGCACCGAGAAAATCGGCCGCGCTCACCGCGTCGGTGGCTGGGATAGTCTACTCTCCGCAGTCAATATTTACCCCTATCGTTGTCGGATCTACGGTTGCAAGGCTCGTTTTCATCGTTTAGGTCGAGGTGAGTAGTTGCCTGGTTGGATGGCGATTTCTAGGTTAAGCTAGCAACAGGTAGTGGATTTATCCTCGACCTCGTGCCAAGCATCCGCACCAAAATTGCTATGAAACGAACCGCTAATCACACATTGAGCGATATTAACGATGCTCCCGATCTTCAGCGGTTAGTATGCGATAAACGATCGAGTAAACGCGCTACCACCGCTAAAGGTAATCGCCGCAATCGTCGCTATGAGAATCGCATTCTGAATGCTCAAATGCAGACAGATCTTGAAGATGAACCAGCCGAAATCGCCAACCCATCGATCGAATAGATCGTAGATCTCGCCGATCGCGCCTCACCACAGAGCATTAGTAACAAACAGATTGCAATCTTCATCGATCCTCTCGATGAAGATTACCGATCGTCATTTAGCTATCAATTATCAATTATCAACTATCAACTATCAACTAAACATCCAACCCCTGCACCCTCACACCTTCAGGATGCTCGATCGAGAATTGATAGTCGATTTGAGCCTGGCCATTGGCTGGTAAATCTAGTTCCCAGATTAATCTGCCCAACTCACCTGGTTGAATTTGGGGCGAGATTTTGAGAATTTTGACTTTGACTTGTTCGGTACGACTGTGGGGGATTTGGTCGTTAATCTGAATGTGGTTGACACGATCGAGCAAGTTAGTAATCTTGAGCCGATAAGCATAAGTAATTCGGCGGTTGCCAGCCAGGAATGTTTTATCGACTTGACGTTCGCTCAACTCGCGATCGACCTTGATGCCTTCATCGATACCGAGATTGAGTTTGAATTCCTGCCCTGGAGCGATGTTTTCGAGCTTACTAGTCCCGACAAACACATCATCCCGAAAAATATTTGCCTTACCTGGTAATAAAACCGCTCCATCGGCACGATTCTTGGCTTTGGCTTGTAAATAGGCAAAACTGACCAATCGCGGCATCGCAATGTACTCAAATTGGCAGGGAAAATTATCGTTAAAAATAGTGGCTTTGTGGGGATTGCCATCGCTGGGAATATTGCCACTACCCCCGAGTTGAAATGTCACCACACTGCCCTGCTGGGAGATTTCCGCCACCACAGTTTCGGCGGTATATTCGATCGGCTCTGGTACTTCTTCTAATCGATCGATCGAGGCCATCCCCGCCCCTGCTGGTGCCGCAGTCGAGAGTGCGATCGTGTCTGCCGATCTAGCCATCATCGTGCGCTGGCGCATCTTCATCGCTGGCGGAATGTCAATGTACCAAGGATCTAATTTTGGTGGCAGTGTGCCCAATCCTGGCTTGGCAGTCGAGAGCAGCAGACTGACATTCGACCAATCCTCGCCAGTGGTTTGGACGATTTCGGCGAGATAATCGAGTTGAATCGTCTTGCTGGGGCTGTGGACACGCAGATCGTAGAGCGGCGTCCAGTGGGCGCGATCGACTACATAAGTTAATTCAAGGTGAAATTCGCCCGCACCGCTAGGTTCGACGGCGACAGCGATCTCAAAACTCTCCTGACTGTAGGGAGTCTCTACTTCCTCTAGTTGTAGTCTGAGGCTCTGAAGTTGCTTGTCGATTTGTTGCTGCTGCTGGCGCAAATCTTCCCCTGCAAAGGCGTATTCTGTAGTTTTGGTACCGATGAAGTCGAGGAAATTTTGGGTGTCTTCCAGCCCGATTTGCTGGCGGGCGAGACTGCGAGAGAATGATGCTTGAGTCTTTTCTCGTAAGCCTTGGACGAAATTGGACTGAAGTTTGAGGGTGTCGATTTGCGATTGGAGGCGACGTTTGTCGGCTCCCAAACTCTCAATTTGAGTGGTGAGTTGGGCGATTCGCTCAGCAACGGGTTCGGTCGTATATTGCCGATCGATCGTCACCCCCTGTAATTTGACACCCACACTCCCTTTGCCACTGACACGGACAGATTCGGGGTCGAGAGTCGTCGGTAAATTGCTGACAATAAGGGTGCGTTCTGCGCCAGTGAGACTAATTTTGCCTTGGCGCGTGACTAGAGCACGATCAGTATAGACAGTCACCGCCGTAATTTGAGTCTCGATCGGATGTTGATGATTAATCATTATGGGCACAATAATAGTAATTTAGACAATCATTTTGGGCTTGATATAATAAAGAGATCGCGCAAAGTTCCAATCGCGCCCTCACCTCGATCTCGATCCTTTGACCTCGCGGCTCAACCCACAAACTAGGGTGCAATCTTATCGACTTGTCCGCCAACTCTTTACCGTAGCAAATCGATGGTGAAAAACTCCAACCCTAAATTTATCTACGGAGATAGCAGTTTGACCGATCTGGCGATCTCAGATGGAGACTCACTCACCAGTATCGCCGCCGAACGCAACACGATCGAACAACTACTAGCGATCGGGACAGCGTTATCCGATTGTCTCAATTTAACAGAGTTGCTCGACCTGATTTTATCCAAAAGTCGGGAAATTACCTGTAGCGACGCAGGTAGTGTGTATTTAATCGATCGCAGCCACGGCGAGCCGAAGTTGCTCTTTAGAGCGGCGCAGAATGACTCTCTCCCTAATATGTCGTTTCAGTTAGCCACTATTCCCCTCAATCCTGAGAGTTTGGCGGGATATGTGGCAACTACAGGCGAAAGTCTGAATATTCCCGATGCCTACGCCATTGGTGACAATATGCCGTACAAATTCGATCGGCATTTCGATCGCGAGTTTGCTTATCGGACGGTATCCGTGTTGGTATTGCCGATGCAAAACCGTGACGGCGAAACGATTGGTGTGTTGCAATTGATCGATCGCAAGCTCAAAGCCGATCTCCAGATTACGCCCACCAATGCCCTCAGTGTGACCCAACCCTATTCTGAGTGGGAACAGCAGATCGTCCGCTCGTTAGCTGCTCAAGCTGCCATTTCGATCGAGCGCAACCATTTATTAGAGAGTATCGAGGAACTATTTGCTGGCTTTATCACCGCTTCCGTCCAGGTGATCGAAAGCCGCGATCCCACTACTGCCGGACATTCGGAGCGCGTTGCCAAACTCAGCGTCCGCCTGAGCCAAGAAGTCAATAGCATCGCAGCGGGAGTCCTCGCAAATATCCACTTTAGCGATCGTCAGCTCCAAGAAATCCGCTATGCTGCCCTCCTTCACGACTTTGGCAAGATTAGCATCCCTGAAGCGATCGTCCAAAAAGGCAAAAAACTCTATCCGCACCAACTTGCCGAACTCAGCCACCGCTTCAATTTGCTGCGGCGGACGTGGGAATTGGCAAGTGCCGATCGTAAAGTTACCTATTTATTAAATCCCCCGATCGATCTGCAACATCAAGCAGGCGATAATTGTCGCCACTGTGGTTATTTACAACAGTTAGATCGCGAATTGACGGCCAAACTCGATCGGTTGCAATCTTACTGGGAATTGTTAAATCAGCTCAATCAACCGGATGTCGTCCGGACTCCAGAATTTGCCGAGAAATTAGAGACAATCGTCACCGATCTGCAAGCATTAGCTCGATATACTTATCGCGATCTCGATGGTATTCTACAACCATTACTCACCCCAATTGAAATCGAACAACTGTTAATTCCTAGAGGTACGCTCACCGCTGCCGAACGATTGGTAGTCGAATCCCATGTCAGCCACACTTATGATTTCTTGCGCAAAATTCCGTGGACGAAACACCTGCAATCTGTGCCGAATATTGCTCACGCCCATCATGAAAAGTTAGATGGCAGTGGTTATCCTCAAGGGTTAACTGCGACAGAAATTCCCGTCCAATCGCAGATTATGACGATCGCCGATATTTATGATGCTCTGACAGCTAGCGATCGCCCTTACAAGCCGCGCTTACCAGTCGATCGATCTTTAGCGATTTTGTATCAAGAAGCAGATCTCGGTAAGCTCGATCTTCATCTTTTAGAGTTATTTGAACAGCGTCAAGTCTACTCAGTTCTGAGCTGAACAAGCCTTCGTTAGTTGAAAATTTTCAGCATTATATTCGAGCTAGTCAGTCAAATTTTACGATACTTGTTTCTAGTTTGCGGACTTGTCCTCTGAAGCTAGGTGTCAATCTGATTTCAACTGGAGAATAGTCAGTCATCCAAATCAGTCTATGTATAGTTAATCTGGTCTAGTTTTATTTTAATCGGCATCGATCTGAGCACGCTTCGATCGAGCATAATATAAATACAGCCTAAACCGATCGATTCGATCGTCATAGTCAATATGAGTACACCCGTAAAAGAACAGTACATCATGTCAGTGCCCGATATCGACAATCCGATCTTTGCTACCAGATGATGAGCGACGATCCGATCCGCAACGTCCTGCCCAGAAATTAAGGGCGTTCTAGCTGACAGGTAGATTGAGTCAGATCGAAGACGCCTTGGGCATTAAAACAACTGGGAATGCGATCGACCAATTGACCATAATTTTCTTGCGGAAAGGTCTGGATAGAGCCATTTGCAGCTACTTCACAGGGACGATTGAGACTGCACGGGGGTTGTTTGGTAGCATTGTCATTGACACCAGTATTGATAATTCCGACAACTCGATGTGTCTTGAGTGAAATCATCGGCGAACCAGACATGCCACCGACGATGCTGCATCGGTGGCGAATCGATTTTTTCCAGTTGTAGACATCTTCTTTGACATTGGCGAGTTCGCCGGTGCGACAGGTGACTGCGTGGAGGAAATTTAGCTCGTCTTTGACGCCTTCGGAGGGCACCCCAATCACGATCGCTGGGTCGCCAGCCGCTGGTGGTGTGGCGGCAATCTGGAGCGGTACGACTCCAGCGGCGATTAATTCCTGTTGAGTTTTGGTCAATTCCAGGATGGCAATATCGGTATTTTTCATCGTGCCATACACCAATCGTTTGACCGGAATCGTCAACCGTTCGGCCTTAAAATCATGAAAGTAGTTGACAGTAAATCGGGTCTTTGTGGGTCGATTGACAATAATTTCGCGATTTGTGGGTAATTTGTGGGCAGCACCTTGACAGTGGCCATTGGTGAGGACGTAGGCGGGTGCCTGGGGGTGGACGCCAGTTGAGAATAAAAACCCCGTACAGATGCCGTGGTTGACCTCGATCAGGCCGACACCGTTATATCTGCGACCCGCAGCAGTAGAGAGCATTTGCCAGTTGACCCGTGCGGAATTAACTTCGCGATCGGGTAGTTTGCGCCCAGATCGATCGAAGATCGCCGCATTGAGGGTTGTAGGTGCCAAACCGCCGATCCCGATCGCCAATAAGATCCCGATACTGATGTTTCGCCCGAATTTTAAGATCGATCTCATGGGATTCCAAAGCTGGTGAGTGGGCAGTCAAACCGCGATCGAGACACGTCCTAGCACCAGAACTTGCTAAAGTGGAGGAATATCTTACAAGAGAGATCCTGGCATTCTAAAATTATCATTTATGACGCAAATTTATACAGTCGAGATCCATCATCAGGGAGAAATTCACACGATCGAAGTTCCTGAAGATAAACAGATCTTACGCGCTGCTGGTGCAGCGGGCATCTATTTACCGACTTCTTGCAATGCTGGCGTCTGTACGACTTGTGCGGCGCAGATCTTGGAGGGGCAAGTCGATCAAGGCGATGGGATGGGTGTCAGTCCTGAGTTACAGGCGCAGGGCTACGCGTTATTGTGTATCGCTTATCCCCGCTCGAATCTGAAGATCGCCACTGAGAAAGAAGATGAGGTCTACGAGCTACAATTCGGGCAACATCAAAAATAATCTCGATCGCTACTTCCGACAATAACACCACAACAATAGTAGACAGAGTGACAAACCCGACTTTTGCAAAAAGTTGGGTTTGTGTCCTCAGCGATCTGATAACTTCAATCGCTCCTTACAACACCGATCGACCGAGATAAGATTGTAATACTTCAGGAATCGCGATCGAGCCATCGGGTTGCTGATAATTTTCCAAGATTGCTGCCATCGTCCTACCGATCGCCAATCCCGAACCATTGAGCGTATGGATAAATTGCGTGCCTTTTTTGCCCGCTTCTTTGAACCGAATATCACCGCGCCGGGCTTGGAAATCGCGAAAATTGGAACAACTGGAAATTTCCCGATATTGACCAGCCGAAGGCATCCAAACTTCTAAGTCATAACATTTGGCCGCGCTAAAACCAATATCTCCAGTACAGAGTACCAAAACTCGATAGGGGAGTTTGAGGGATTGGAGGATAGCTTCAGCATCCCTAACGAGTGCTTCATGCTCTTGCTCAGAGGTATCGGGATGGACGAATTTGACTAGCTCGACTTTGTTGAATTGATGGAGCCGGATCAACCCCCGCGTGTCGCGCCCCGCGCTGCCCGCTTCGCGGCGAAAACAGGGGGTATAAGCGCAATGATGGATCGGCAGTCGATCGCGATCGAGGATCTGTTCGCGATAGAGATTGGTTACTGGTACTTCGGCTGTGGGAATCAACCATAAGTCATCATCAGCACACTTGAAGCCATCCTCGGCAAATTTGGGCAGTTGTCCTGTCGCGGTCATCGATGTACTATTGACCAGCAACGGTGGACTGACTTCCGTATAGCCAGCAGCAATCTGGCGATCGAGCATGAAACCAATCAAGGCACGTTCGAGTGCCGCCCCCGCACCAATCAGCGTTACAAAACGACTCTGGGCGAGTTTGGCACTGCTTTCAAAATTTAAGATGCCTAATTTTTCGCCAATTTCCCAGTGAGGCAAAATCTGGGGATTGGTGGGGAGATATTCATTGCCCCAGGTGCGGAGTTCGACATTTTCATCCTCATTTTTGCCGATCGGGGTAGTGTCGCTGGGGAGGTTGGGTAGTTGTAAGATGAGAGTACTAATCTGGGCTTTGAGTTCGCGTTCTGCGGGTTCGAGTTCGGCTAATTGGGCTTTGACAGTATTACCTTCAGCTTTGAGGGTCTGGATCTCGGCAGGATCGGGATTACCCGCCCGCATCTTCTCGCCGACGAGCTTGCCGATTTCATTACTGCGTGCTTGCAGTTGGCTGCGAGTTCCTTCCAGTTCGCGTTGTTGTCGATCCAGAACGAGAATGGGTTGGAGATCGTAGGCACCCGCGCCTCGGAGATCGAGTTTTGTCTGTACTAATTCTGGCTGTTCTCGAATTTGTCTAATATCCAGCACCGCTTTTTCTCTAATCTAGATCTACTTCGCTCAATAATAGCTCAGATTTGCGGGACATCTCTACGTGGGAAATTGGCAATCTGTCCTTCCTACCGCCAACATCGAGCAATCGAGTTGCCAATTATTACACATCCACTACTGAGTAAGTTCGGCTCGATCTCTAAATTCGATCCTGGGTAGGAAATTGTATTTCCAAACGATACCGACAGGAGGAAAGATGGTGAGATATATTATTTACGTGAATCGGCAATTTATCTCAACTTACGATTGTCTCCAAAGCTAATTCCCACAAAGCTCGATGAGATCGGTATCCTCGCAACAGCAGCGATCTCTATCGATCGATGTTTCAGAAATTAGTCTACATAACAACTGTGGACAAACAAAGCACAATCGAACCAACTTCAGAGATCGGCTCGATCGGTATCGAGGAAGATTTTTATACTGAATTAGCCTGTCAGAACTACCGATCCTCGGACGCGATCTCATAATGGTTCCTGACAAGGAGTTTGGTCTAGACAAAATATTCAAACAGCGATAATGGAACAAATCTAGACGACTTCTGATCTGCGCTCGGCGATGTCAAAGCACATTTGAGATCCGATCGGATTCAGCTAATTTGCTGAAAATTTGCCGAATCTATAATCGGACGATCGCCGCAGTTTGTCAGTGACAGGGCAACGTATTTTTTTGGAGTATAATCGAATTAGAAAGTTTCACTCTCGATCTTCAAAACCCCAATCCCGCATCTTCCTTTCAATTTTCAGTATCATTTTTCAGAGGTTGTGTTCGAGCATCAGTCACTTAAATCTAAGTAACTACTAAATCCTGTAAATTTTACTAAGGGCTGCGATAAAAAGCAGATCTAATTGAGTCGGAATATGATCGAATCAACCACCGCACCAAGATCGATTCTGTCCGAGTATCTGGCTCCCGATGCTTGCATCGATACTGCCGTTCGGGTATTGCCACCCGAACTACGTTCGGTAATGGAGATCGACTATTTACCCACTATTCCGGCCAGTCGGGTTTCCCATTGGAGTCCAGGGATGGTGGCAAATGCTAGCTTCTTTAGCGATCCAGTATTTGGGTTGCAATATTTCAAGTTAGAAAATAGTAGCAAAGCATTTGGTCGCCGCTGGCAAGCAGCTATTGGCAATTGGGATCACAAAACTGTCATCGATATCGGTTGTGGGCCGGGGAATCTCTATGCCGCAGTCGGTGGTGCGCCCCGATCGATCTTGGGGATCGATATCAGTCACGGTGCATTGTTACATGCACGGCAAATCGGTTATACGCCACTACTGGCTGACGCGCACGATCTCCCGCTGCGCGACGGGTGTGCGGATATTGTCACGCTCAATGCCGTATTACATCATTGCGATAGTATGGCCACAGTGCTGGCCGAAGCCGCTCGATTGGTGAAGCCAGGTGGCATTTTGATTACCGACGAAGATCCGATCGCCAATAATGCGACATATCAAGGGTTAGCCTGGTTAGTCCATGCGGCTAGAGAGCGATTTCCGATGTATTGGCTGCCAGGGAGGTCAACGGTTTACAAAACCCCTTACGAGCAAGCTTGGCGATTGGCAACTGAAGTTCACAACTCCAAACCGGGCGATGGGGTGACGCCATCGCTATACATCGATACTTTGGAGCCGTTGGGTTTTACTATCGCACTCTATCCCCACCACCATAATGTTGGCGATGAGTTGTTTCGCGGCGATCCTGGTAGATTGGGTTTCAAAGATAATTTAATTAGATTATTGGCTGGGGCAAATGCACCACCACCGCCGCAATCGATCGCCTGTATCGCCCGCAAGCGATAGTCTCGATCGGCTAATTGGGTACTGCTAATTTATTTAAGCTAACATCCCGATAGTAGTGAGCGAGGATTTGGGGATAGGTCATTCCTTGCTCGGCCAAATAGTAAGCGCCCCACTGACTCATCCCTACCCCATGTCCGTAACCACGGCCGGTAAAGATAAACCCCGTAGGGGTCGGCGCGATCGTAAACCGCAGACTGCGGAGTTTGAGTGCGGTTCTGACCTGAGCGCCAGTCAAAATTTGCGTGGTATCGCCACCAATTTTCAGGCTGACGACACTACCAAATTGAGTGAGCCGCTCGGGGACGATCGCGTTAATTTGCTTAACTTTGAGGCTCTGACTGATTTGAGCACTAGTAAAGCTCTGCGTCCACTCAGATCCAGGTGAACCGAAATCGTAATCGGGCACGCCCCGTAAATAAGGCACTCGCTCCGACCAGATCTCCTCGACATTTTCGGTATGTCCGCCCGAAGCGGCGTGAAAGGCGGCCAGGATCGGTTTGCCCCGATAAGTCATGATTTGGCCGAGTGTAGCAGTGACAGCCGCCTGAGTGCTGCCTGACTCGCCAGAGAGACCGCGATAGACCTGGCTGAGTTGGGTGTTGTCAAGATCGAATAATTTTTTGGTAGTGGATTGGCGGCGATAGAGAGCATAAGTGCGAGCGGCTACAGCTTGAGCTTTCAACGCTTCGAGGGGAAAAGTCGGACTCATCTCCGCACCCAAAACGCTAGAGAGATATTGTTCGAGATCGACATGATTGATAGCTAGCAGTTGTTTGTCGCTGGCGATGACCTGCACCGAGCCGCGATACCAGCGATCTCCAATCCAGACGGTACCACCTGGTTGCGGTTTGACCCAGAGCTGGGCGACCAGATTGCGACCGATGGCGATGCGGTCGCCACCGATCCTCACAATTAATCCTTGTTGCGGTTGCAGTTCGCCGATTTTTTGGCCGTTGCCATCGTCGATAATCGCCGAGGTAGAGCTACTCAACTGGACTTGAGAAATTTTTTGAGCGATTGCCACCCGCAATTGCTCGGCTTGAGCTGGTAACGAGATCGTCAACCAGAGCAAGAGTGCAACAGAGCTAGTTTTGGTGCCTAGATGCAACAGACGAATCAGCATAAAAAATAATCGATCGGGAAAGTCATAATACTATGGAACGTCTGCTATGTGCATAGCGTCTGGAAAGGAGCATCGCACTCAACGAAATTAACTAACGATCGAAATTATACTTCGATCGCCAGTTAGTGGTAAATTGGGTCGATTGAGTCGATCGCGATCGATGCGGTGGACTAGTTCCGATCCAAATTAATTGAAAATTCACGGTGATTAACGTTGTGAGTAACATCCCCCCTCTGGACCTCAAACGGCAGTATCAAGCGATCGGTGCTGATGTCAGTGCAGCGGTATTGGAAGTTTTGGCCTCAGGTGCTTATATTGGCGGCGCGGTCGTCCAAAACTTCGAGCAGCAATTTGCCACTTATGTGGGTACCCAAGCTTGTGTCGGCTGCAACTCTGGGACAGATGCCCTATATCTGGCACTCAGAGCGATGAAAATCGGCCCAGGGGATGAAGTAATTACCACACCCTTTACCTTTATTGCGACGGCAGAAACGATCAGTGCCGTGGGTGCCACACCCGTCTTTGTCGATATCGATTTGGCTACTTTCAATCTTGATCTCGATCGAGTGGCAGCCGCAATTACGCCGCGTACCAAGGCGATTATGCCCGTACATTTATTCGGCAATCCAGTCGATATGACCAAGCTGATGGCGATCGCCGAGCGGCATAATCTAGTTGTAATTGAAGACTGCGCCCAGGCGACAGGTGCCAAATGGAATGGGCAACAAGTTGGCAGTATCGGCCATTTCGGGTGTTTTAGTTTCTTTCCCACCAAAAATCTCGGTGCTTGTGGCGATGGGGGCGCGATCACACTTAACGATCCCGCACTAGCCGACGATCTGCGAATGTTTCGCGAGCATGGCAGCCGCCAGCGATATTATCATGAAGCGATCGGCGTTAACAGTCGGCTCGATGCGATTCAAGCCGCAGTATTGCAAGTCAAACTCCAGCATCTCGATAGTTGGAATCAGCACCGCGCCACCGTCGCAGCTCGCTATCAAGAATTACTTGTCAATATTCCCGACATTATGATCCCACAGGCCACTCCTGGTGGTGAATCCGCCTGGAATCAGTACACGATTAGAGTCATCGCCTTACCAGGAAACGATCCTGCCGCTCGCCGCGATCTCGTCCGAGCGAGCCTCCAGTCAGCAGGCGTCATCTCGATGATCTATTATCCCCTTCCGCTCCATTTACAAGCCGTCTATCAAGATCTCGGTTATCCTGTGGGCAGCTTCCCGCACACCGAACGCGTCAGTCATGAGGTGTTATCGTTGCCGATGTTCCCCGAAATCACCTTTGAAGAGCAGCAACGGGTGGTCTATGCTCTCAAAGATGCGATCGAGAATACCAGTCACTGAGCCTAACTTTCTGTCAGGCCAACAGCGATTACTCAGGACAATGTTATCGGAGTAATCGAGTTAACGGTGTAGTTGAGAATTACTAAAGCCTCCCCTAGAGATTCCACTCGATCGATTGTTAAACTACTTACTCTCGATCGAATATGAATTATGTTCGATCGCTTTGAAATTATGAGGGCTAAGTGCGATCGCCAAAATACACAAAACTTTATCTACAGCAAGGGTTTGACGGTCAAAACCTTGTAGATCGACTGATATTGAGTAAGGGAATGGCTTCTAGTAGTCTGGAAAGGCTCTAGTCGTTATGCAGAGAGGGCTAGAGCGATAGACAGATACACAAAGCCCGTGATAGGGTTGTGTTACCACACAGCAAACCTACCACGGGCTAATTAGTGCCTGCCAAAAAGACAGATCAAATCTCTGTTCCTATTCTAGCTGATCAATCCAAGCAATCCAATAGTGCAGATGAACTAAACCTTTCTGATGTCTCGCCAAAGGATAAACCTTGGGATAAGCATCGTGGATTTGCCGATCGGGTTCAGTCGCATTATGCTGGGTCGAAATTTGAGAAATATTGTGAACAACTAAATTGTCACTGTTGTTACGCTCGAGAATCTCAGGATTTCTTCCCTCCAAATCATTGTAGGTCATGCTCGAATTGACCAGTTTCGAAAAGTTAAGAAGTTTATATAAATCCTCTATAGTGGAATCATATTTTTATAAGGATTCTTAATTAAAAAAAAATCGATGGGCCAGTGATACTTCGTGAATAGGTGCTTTATACTTTCTTTCATCGGTCTTAAATTTATATAAAAAAACTTCATCCGAGATTATTAAATTGCTTATAGTCTGTTTTGTGTACTTTAAAATGTTGGTTAGATAATTCTTGTAAAGATAGTTGCTCTCTATCATTTGTCCTGTAAATTCACTACAACTAAATTTTTGAAAGCCTCGCAAGTATCTCGGCGAGTGTTTAAAGACAGTCAGTAAGTTGTTCAGTCTTTCTTCGTGAAATTTAGCTAATAGCTCGTTTGAAGAAGTGTTTCCGTAAAGAATATTGCCAACTGATTTTATCAAATCATACCATATGTTTGTTTTTATAACTTGGAAATTCTTTTCGTTCTTAAAAAGAGGAGTTGGATCAAACTCAACCTTTTCATCGTTCATCTTATTTTTTAAATTAG
>NZ_JANNDR010000323.1:0-8695 GCF_031378165.1 Chamaesiphon sp. OTE_75_metabat_556 | reverse complement strand
TGCTGCTGCTCTTGGCTGTGTCATATGCCTTGCCTTCTCTTCAGCCCTACCTTTCTATTTTATCTCTCCTAGAGTGATAGAAGAGGGCTAATTGCCGTCCAATCAATCTGGATGGCACTGTATAAAGAACGCCACGGACTTCAACAGTACTTCTGGTACTGACAAGCTGTTAAGATTTCGTAGTCAGGGATGCGATATTTGGGTAAAGATTTGAGCTGAGTCTTCTCCTGTTCGTATTTCTGTTGACATTGCTGGTTGAGCTTGGCAACTGCTGATTCAATCAATAATCCATACTCTTCTAGATTCTGGAAATCATTACTACCACGCAAGTAAATGGCTTGTTTAATCCGATTTTTGAGATGACCGTGGGGAGATTCAATTGCGCCATTTTCATGAGCAACACCTGTATTGTTACGAGTCGGTTGCATTCGATAATGGTCGCACAGCTCATCGTACAAGCGGGTTAAGGATTTGTTTCCGCCCAAATTCCGATATGCTGCACTTAAACTATCGGTACGATGTTGTTTGGGTACTCCACCGCAAGCTGTGAGAGCGTTTTGCAGTCCTTTTGCAAGAGCGATGAAGCTCTCTCCACCTTGAATAATCTGGGCATATTGCCAACCACTGTAAGCCAACCGATAGTGATAGATTAAATGCTCGAATGGTTTGCCAGCAATGGTTATCTCCATCCCTTTAAGTTGGGTGAAGTCTGATAGGCCCATCATTCCTGGTTCATGACGCAACTCAAACATTACTTCTGGACTTGGCCCATGTAGGGCTTTCCAGGTTTGCACTCGTCGTTGAATCGTTCTCAATACCTGGGGATATTTGCCAGGATAGGTGTCTTGTAGATATTCAAATAGGGTCATCGGTTTGAGTCGAGGTTCCTGTTTGAGCATTGGCTCTAGTTCTTTGTCCCAGACATCCCCTAATGGATCTTGAGTGCTATTTCGATCTGCTACTTTGCCCCGATTGGGTTGGTGTTGACCTGCTTCGATCCGTTGACCCGTGCGTTCGGATATTTCAGCGATATACGCTGCGTTGGCTTGCGTTAAGCCAATTTCTCTTGCGTTCATATACGCTCTTGTTTGGTATAAATGGATAGCTTTTGTTGACACTAGATTTTTTCTCTTTGCTGGGAGATTTTCTAGTGTCTTTCTTTTTGGCTAGCTAACGATCTATTTCTCTCTTCTCGTTCGCGTAGCGTTCCCGAATGGAAATCTGCGACCCGACAAGACTGTCATTTCACCCGCCAATGTCATTGTCGTCTAACATTCCTGCAATGATCCCACTGTGGTCAAGATCCTGTACTCTTATGTCTGACGCTTCAAAATTTCTCATTCTTTAAAAATACAGGATTTTCTCTTCTTACCTGCGGAATGACGGTTTTATTGCTTTAACTTCGAAATAGCCGACTGTAGAGAGTTTCGTGTTGCATACTAGCTAGCGACGATCCCCAGCTACAGACATAAAGATCTGGATCATCTAGAACCAGAAGGGTCTGAGAGAGGAGATCAATCGAGTCTTTCAATTGCCACAAAATTTGTTGCCCTTCTGTTTGACCGAGGGGAATCAATTTCACACCGATACCGATTTGATTCGTTACCCAACTTTGGAGATAAGCCAGAATTGCTGAGTGTCGATCGATGTGCCAAGATTGTGCGGTGATTCCAAAAGCGATCGCATAATGACAAGGATACTCGATCAATTGGATCGAGTCTTGAATGCCTGGTGTTAATTCGAGTGCGAGTTTAATTAACGAACCACCCATTTGCCAACTTTGGAGTCGCAATTCTTCAGTTTCTCGTGCAGCAGTTAGCCAGTTATTCCAGTGGTTTAATTGATCGAGATCGAACTGACTGCTAGCTAGATAAGCTCGATCCATGAGGGCTGTTTCGATCCGAATCGCGCCAGTTTGTAGTTCTCGATCAATCCAAGTTTGAAGAGTCGGTCGATCGTAGACATTGCCTTGTAAAATTAAACTTTCTAGACCTTCAGAATAACTGTATCCACCCACTGGTAAAAGTGGACTTGCTAATTGAAGCAGTCGTAATAGTTGTTGGTGATAAATTTGCACGCTCACACCACGATCTCGAAGATTTTTCAGAGCTTAAATAAATTAGATTCCTGACAAGTATTGCTGGAGTCGGTGTTTAAAGCTTTAATGTTAGCACTATCTAAATACTCAATCGAATTCATTCGTGATGGTGACTATAAGCACCACCTTCAGGGCAAAATGGGGCAACTTCTGTAACTACTTGTAACCCTAATTGGATCGACATTTTTTCTAAGACAGGATCGGGACTCAGCCGGAGATAGTTTGGCGATATCTCTAGACTGACATGACGATTGCCAAGATGGTAAGCTGCGCGTAATAATTGCAGTTTGTCATCACTAGTAAGCGTCAAAACTTGCTCTGGTTTGGCTCTGACTTGGACGAGAATCTCACCAGTCTCTGACGTGAGGATATCCCCCTGCTGAAGAGTCGTTCCGCGTGGTAGTTGTAGGTGGACGAGCGTGTTATCTTCGGTGATAAAACTATAGCGGCTGCGGGTACGTTCGTCAGCAGTGAGGGATAAGATGAGTGGTGGTAGATGAGTGGAATGGGAATGGGGGTGCAATCTGTTAGTCAGTAAGATTGCAGTTGCAGACGACGAATCATTGGGCACGGTAGAGTTGACCTCACTAGACGATCGTTGCTATTGTATCCTCTCCTTGATCGGCTGGATCGCGATGACAAGCTAATTCATGAAACTCCGTACTCGCTCTTGCAATTGAGGATTGGCGCGTACGGCTTGAGTAATTTGATTGAATCTATCGATACTCAATCCCCGACTAGCCGCAATACTCTCACATTGATTGCAGTATTTAACAAATAGCGATTTGGCTTCGCTATTTAAACTTTCCATCGTCGCAGGCTGATTGCAAACTAGGTTGGGTAGGTTGCCGCCATTGGCGCGGCTGACTTGGGTTAATGCTGATTGGCGAGCTGGTTCGATTTGCATCAGTGCTGCTGCGTAGTTGCGCAGATCGGGATCGCTAAATTCATCTGCTCGTGCCGAACTATTAAAATATGCACTGGGTTGCGCTGCGGTAAAATCTGGGACGATGCCACCCAAAATACCTAAGAAGCTAGTGATGATTCCCAACAATAGTGGGCGAGATAAATGATAAAAACTACTGCGAATGTGTGGAGTTGTCATATGACCAGGTGTGAAACCAATCGATCGAATTTTGGCTTGAGTTACATTTTAATTGAAGTGTTTAGGAGTTGATAAGTTCCTGAACATGTTTGGGTCATCCTCAATGATGAGATTATTGGCCTAAGCTTGGGGATAAGGGGTAGCGACAAGCGGAATGTTTGTCGGCCATTGTGGTAGAAATGATGATGTTTTCACTACTTTGCCAGCAGTCTACTGTTTGGGTCGACTAGATCTATTTCTCTATCTACAAACAATCGATCGATCGATATCTAAAACAATAGCCCGCAGCTGCGGGCTAAGATCGGAGAGTTCTAGATCCTAATGTGAAAACTATGCTTCAGCGGCACTTTCAGCAGCTAGTGCTGCAGCAGCGGCTTTAGCTGCTTTTTTGGGGGGATCGAGTTTGAGGCTCAAGTAGCGGATGACATCTTCACTCAGGCGCATCGATCGTTCCAATGGGGCAATTTCTTTACCAGAACCAGTATAGTTGACCTGGACGTAGATACCGTCGCGGTTTTTGCCGATGAGGTAGGCAAGACGGCGTTTGCCGCGTTGCTGGATCTCGATGTCGGTAGCACCGTTAGTTTCGATAATGTCTCGATATTTTTTGATGGCTTCGTCGGCCTGCTCGTCCGATAAGTCGGGACGCAGAATGTACATGATTTCGTATTTGTCGCTCACAGATTCTCCTTATGGACAGATTGGCTTCGATTTCCACACGGATGGTGGCAGAAGCAAGGATTATCTATTGTATCAGCAATTGGCGATCGGTAGTTGTTCCTATATCACTCACATCACTCGATAATCGGTCGATAGACCTAGCTAAACCATTTTGGGAAGTGATTATCTTGGTGTTCGAGATAAGAGATAATCCACCACCCACAAGTGGTAAAACTCAACAATAAGCAAGTAGAGAGTAAGTAAGCGCTAGAAATGACACGAACAATGGCAGGTGCGGAGACAGGATCGAACATGATTCATTCAGCTCAAGGCTGTTGAAGTTGTTTATGAATTACCTTATATCTGTAATTCTGCTATTTAATACCCACACTCAGCGGTGTTTTCCGTCACTTGTGTTAGGTATTTTTTGTGCTAGACACTAGCACTGATCGACATACCCTTATTTTACCCCTATTTGTTAAGAAATATTGAAGAATGTTTGACTATCTGGAGAAACTAGAAAGCGATCGCGGTTCAAAACCGCTAGAGGAGGCACTACTACCATTAACAACCATCTTAAATAGTAGCTCGATCGATCTCGGAAATCCAACAATCCCCCGATCGAGAGATACTTATTGACAATTTGTAACTGTTTGACCGTTCCGCCTAGCGATACAACTGCCACCAGGGCAGATGAGGTGACTGATGATGTTCTTGGTGGTAGCCGAAATGATAACAGCTCATCAACGACCACCAGCGGGATCTGGCGATCGTCTGAGCGCGGTGGGGATTAAGATAGCCATTGGGTGGTTCGCGGTGGGGTAAGAATGTCCCAAAATAAAATAATTGCAGCGAACTCAAGAGTGAGGGGATCGCCCAGAATAAGATCGGGTTGGTGATACTCCACAGCAGCGAGTGCCGATCATGCCCGACGGTACCGTAACAAATACTTGCATAAACCCCCAACATTAAGACCACATTTATCGCTTGTGGCCAACTAAAATGTTCGCAGACGAAATGAGCGTACCAGCTCCAAAAATTGGTGGCGGTGCCGTTATGAAAATCGGGATCGCGATCGCTCGCTGGATACTGATGATGTAAGTGATGCTTGGTCGCCAAGAGTGCGTAGTCAAATCCAGCATACAGCCACAAGCATAACTGCCCGATCGCCCGATCGATCGGCGGTGATGGGTGGATGCTGCCATGCATCGCATCGTGAGCGGTAATAAATAGCCCTGTATATAGCCAAGTTTGCCATGCAACCACACCGAGCAACCCCAGGGGCTGAAGAGTATCGATCTGAATGTGTAAGCAGTTCCACAGGCTCACCGTCCATAAGCAGATAATTGCCAGGGCGATTTGGAATGACCAGTTGTTCATGAATCCTCGAAATTTAGCGATCGACGATCGATTGTCCTTTTGTGCAAATCCAGCTTATCAATTAGCAAACAGCTCCAGCCGATTTACGGTAGATCGCCATCTCAATTCAGGTAATTTGCTTTTTAGGCAGGCATCGTTATAGTATTTTAACTAATGGTTAAATTTTACAAACAAAACCTCACAAATACCTATTTATCCTACTTGGGGCTATAGTACTTATGTCGATTACACTGAAATCTGCCCAGTCAATTTTTGCGAATACTTTAGTCGCCGATGCTGTGCCGGCAGTGACTGCGGCCTTCGACCAACTCAGCGTCGAAGATCAATTGGCTTTACTTTGGTACGCTTACACTGAGATGGGCGTCACGATCACTCCTGCGGCGACGGGTTCGGCGAGCATGGCACTGGCACAACCATTGCTCGACCAAATCAAAGCCATGCAACCTGCGGAGCAAACTCAGGTGATGACTGACTTGGCAATGCACACCGATACACCGATTTGCCGGACTTTTACGTCCTTTCGGATGAATACTAAGCTCGGCTTCTGGTATGAGTTGGGTCAAATGATGAAACAAGGCTTAGTCGCACCGATTCCTGCTGGCTACGTCCCTTCTAAAGAAGCAACTGCTCTGCTCGAAACCATCAAACAACTCGATGCCGGTCAACAAATCACGGTGTTGCGGAATACGGTAGTGAACATGGGTTTTGACCCAGCACGCGGTCAAGATTATGACAAACGGGAAGCTCCCTCAGTTACGCCTCGCGCTTTTGCAGATCGTTCGCGCGCCGCGATCGAAGGTGTCGATAACTATACCGTATTGAGCTACATCGACAACATGAATGCCTTTGACTTCATGGCGGCATCAAGTCTGTTTGTCGAAGAAGGGGCACTCCAGCCGCCATTCCAAGCTCCCGTTGTCGGCCCAGCCGCAATCCTCACTTATATGCGGGAAGAATGTGTGGGCTTGAAAATGCTACCAGAACGCGGTGTCGTCGAATCGATCGATGATGGTTATACTCAAATTAAAGTTACTGGTAAAGTCCAAACGCCGTGGTTTGGTGCCAGTGTCGGCATGAACATCGCTTGGCGGTTCTTGCTCGATCCTCAAGGTAAAATCTTCTTTGTCGCGATCGATCTGTTAGCTTCTCCCAAAGAGTTGCTCAACCTCCGTCGTGTTTAATTTAAAGGTTTAATCAAGCAGATTTCAGTCAACTAAAATACCCACTAGTAGGGGCAATTCATGAATTGCCCCTACTAGTGGGTATTTTCGATCGATTGCGATTAACCACGCAATCTCGCACACACAAATCGATCGAGTCCGGCCAGATCGTCAATAATCTGAATATTGGTATAGCAGCCCTGTCGCGTTAACAAGTCAGTGACTGCCGCACCCTGTCCGGCCATCATTTCCACTAACCAAATACCGCCGGGTTGCAGGTATTCAGGTGCCGTATCGACCAAGATCCGCATCGCATCTAAGCCATCAATACCGCCATCTAAGGCCAGATGTGGTTCGTGCTTGACTACCTCCGGCTGGAGCTGGAGCACCTCCTGGGAGGGAATGTAGGGGGGATTGGCGAGCATTCCAGCTACTTTGCCCTGGAGCGGTGCTAATGACGACCACCAATTGCTGTGGCTGAACTGGATGCGATCGGTAACATCTAGTTGATTCGCATTGAGTCGAGCGATTGCTAAGGCAGCAGGACTGCAATCTACCGCGTAAATGCTAGCCGCAGGTAATGTTTTGGCCAATCCGATCGCAATTGCGCCGCTACCCGTGCCCAAATCGACCCAAATTCCTTGCTGTTGAGCACTCGTGCTCGAATCGATGGCAATATCGATGATCGATTCGGTTTCGGGACGCGGAATCAATACCGCTGGCGAGACAACTAGCTCGAAATCTCGCCAAAATGTTTTCCCAACGAGATATTGCACGGGATGATGGTGCTCGATGCGATCGAGCCATAATGTAGACAATCGATCGAGCGGGATCGCCATCTCGATCGATCGATTGTCTGCAATCGATTCTAGTCTTAAGGTGAGTCGATCGAGATCGGCTACCGATTGCAGTAACCAATCAACCTCTCGCTTGGCAACACCGCTACCTCTAGCAAGATCGATCGCCCAGTTTCGCCACGCCCAGAGTTCCCGTCCAGTAATTCGCGCTACTACCATTTATGGTTTAGCAGTGGGAGTTTTAATTTGAGCTGCTTGCAATTTGCGGGCACTTTCGATACTTTCCACGGAGGGGACAAATACTAATTGCTGTTGCCCTGCATAGTTTTTAGACTTGAAATCAGCCATGACCACATGCAGATAATTAACTTTGATCTGAGCTTTGGCAACTAATTTAGCATCTTTTTTTCTAACGCGATCCAACCATTGCTGGGCTTGATTTTTACTGAAAAACAATGGTGTTAAATTGTTTTCTTGGACTGTGGAAAATTTACCATTTTGCTCGATCGCAATCATAAATAATGGCACTGGATAGAGCGCGTTACCTTGATATGGTTTTTTGAGGATTTGCGCGTTCTTGAGTTGCTGCTCGGTTGGAAAAAATACGAAGCTGACGTTGGATGATTTTTTCTGCAAGTCCATTTGGAGCTTGTAAATCTCACTCATCGGTACGGGCGTTACTTTGGCAACTTTGCTCTGCTGAGGTTGGGCTTTTTTGAGTTTATTAAAAAAGACATCCGCATCTTTTGATTCCATAAATACGGGAATGATCGTCCGCGTAGTACCAGATGCTGTCACGCTCTGCTGGAGAAAATTCCCCGTGTTGTTGGCGATCGTAAATACGGGTACTTTTTGAAGTTTGTCAATAATTTGAGCTTCCGGCAGCGCTTGAGCTGGTTGGGGTGCAATGGCAATTACGGGCGCGATCGTGCCCAAGATCGCCATCGAAAGAATCAACGATTTAAACATTGTATAATTGCAATAAAGCTAAGATTTTCGATATTTTTTATCGATGTGATGATGTCTAGATCGATTGAAGTGTCAATAATTGTCACTACGTTTCGATCGACAGTAATCACTATGGACTGTTATCCTAACAGATTGTTTCCGTACTGTGAATACTAGCTCGTATGGAGACATGCCAATGCGATCGGCATTAGATACGAATGATGTTTAATTTAGATTTACTCCCCGGGCAAGATTCGAACTTGCGACCAGTCGATTAACAGTCGACCGCTCTACCACTGAGCTACCGAGGATTATGTTTGTGCGCGGTTGCGTACGTAAACTACCATATCATCATGGGGGCAAACTTGGCAAGTAACTCGGCCAACTTTCTTTGGTCTGAAATTCAAATAGCACGATCGGCGAATGGAGTAGCGCGATGAAGGATTTAGTCACTACCGTTGTTTTCTGTAATTGCGTACTGGCGATCGCGATTTTTGGCATCACGCTCCAGACGTTAAAATTGCGAGAGTACATAGTCGCCATCGCC
>NZ_JANNDR010000302.1:0-3659 GCF_031378165.1 Chamaesiphon sp. OTE_75_metabat_556 | reverse complement strand
ACGGTTAATTTCATCAGCTAGCAAAATTTGCTGGTGCTTGTCGATGCCAAATTCGATTTTAAAGTCAACTAGTGTAATTCCACACAATTGGAAAAAGTTGGTGAGGATATGATTAACTTGACGAGCTTTGAGAGTGAGCATCTCTACTTGTGCGGCGGTGGCCAACTCCATCAACAATAATCGATCGTGCGTCAGCAGCGGATCGCCCAAACTATCGTTTTTGTAAAAAAATTCGACCAAAGGCTGCGGCAAGACAGTCCCCAGCTCGATCCCCGTCTGTTGGCACAAACTCCCCGCCGCGATGTTGCGGACGACGACTTCGATCGGGATGATGGTGACTGCCTTGACACGCATTTCATTAGCTGCCGGACAGTCGATAAAATGCGTCGCGATCCCTTGGGCTTCGATCGCTCGAAATAAATGGGCGGCAATTTGGCAGTTAATTTCCCCTTTGCCGACGATCGTGCCGCGCTTTTGGGCATTAAACGCCGTCGCATCATCTTTGAAGTAGGCCAGTAAGATCTCCGGATCGTCTGTCGCGTAAAGAATTTTGGCCTTACCTTCGTAAATCTGCGGATGACGATTCATGCTGAAATAGTTAGAATTAGAGGGGCTGACACTAAATCTTAGCTGAAAATTGGTAGCAGTTACCAAGTATTCGTCCTGAGACGATCTCTGTAACTGCGTTCGCCTGCCCTGGAACGATACCATTGCCAAAAAATACAGGCACAGATTGTCAGGATTACTGTCTTTTAAACTAACCATGCGAGTGGTAAGGTTTAGTACTCACCGCAGATCGATCGACTTCCCGCACATTCACAAATATTTTCACAAATATTTTCACAAATATTCTGTAGTTCTTAGCTAGGAGTTCAGATCGGGTGGTATAAAACATTTCCCGACTTTGCGATTTATAACTCCATCTCCATAAATTAGGATGCAAGATTGATGTCTAAACAGAGCGATTTCTTTTTGTACCAGAACAACCGTTACAACGGCGAGTTTAAACCTGAAAACCTAGTTTTCAACAGTAACTTACAAGAATTCACTCAGAAAGTTAGCTATATTTGTAGCTTGGAAACCGCTGGTAAGCTGACTCCCGAAGAGTCATACAAGCAGATCAAAGGTCTATGGAAAGACCTCAAACGTACCAAAAAACAACTCGGTATCGGCGAACCCCCTCTAGACGGTGGTAGCAGCGAGTTGGGTGCAGAATAGAGACTTGAGTACCTAATATTTAGCAGCTACGAGTTTAAAGAAAGAGAATTCTAGTAGCTAACCCAAGTTGATACCTATAACCTCAGCGGTTTCAATCGTAGGCATTTCTAAGTAGCAACTTGGGCTAGCTAGTGAAAGCAGTCGGTCGTCGATCGATCCGGCAAATCGCGGTGAGGTTTGCAGCAAATAGATATCGCTAGTGAAACTCGATCGTCAACCACGGCTGGAAGCTGCCACAATCACCTGCCGATAATACTGTTGCAACTGTCGGGTTGCTGCCGCCCAGCCCCAGCGTTCGGCTTCTGTGCGGGCGTTCTCGCGGAGCTGACGGTTGACAGCGGGATCGGCAAACAGTTTGTGGGTAGCGGCGATCGCGCCTTGTGGATCTTCAGGGTCGAATAGGTAGCCATTTTGACCGTCAGTGACGATATCGGGGATGCCACCCGCTCGCGCGGCAATGACCGGACAGCCAGCAGCCATGGCTTCGAGCAAGACCAATCCCAATGTCTCCGTCCGCGATGGAAAAATAAAAGCATCAGCCACAGCATAAGCTGCTGCTAACTGTTCACCACCCAGATAGCCGACAAAGTGAGTCGGTGTATCGGCAAAATAACTTTCCAAATCAGCGCGATGCGGCCCATCGCCGACGATCGCCAGTCTGGCTCCCGGAATTGCCGCCAAAACCGGCCTAATCTGCTCGATATACTTTTCGGCACCGAGTCTCCCCACATACAACAATAAGCGGCTGTTCGGCTTGCCTGCGGTCAAATAGTCACGCATTTCGAGTGTGGCTCTAGCCGGACAAAAAGTCTCCGTATCCACCCCCCGCTGCCACAAATTCACACGCTCGATCCCTTGCGCGCTCAATTCCTGCACCATCACACTCGAAGTACATAGATTTAGGTCAGCTTGATTGTGCGCCCCTTTTAATAACTCCCACAACAATCCTTCAAACATCCCTAATCCATAGCGATCGAGATATTTGGGCAAATGGGTATGATAAGAAGCTACCAAGGGAATCCGATCGGATTTGGCATGAAAAATTCCGGCTAGTCCCAAGACTGCCGGATTGACCACATGAATCAGATCTGGCTGAAACTTGGCTAGTTGGTGGCCGATTTCGGGACGGGGCAGGGCTAATTTGAGTTCGGGATAGAGCGGGAATGCAAAGGCGGAGAGTCCATGAATCCGCGCGCCGCAGTAAGACTGCAAGCCACCTTCGGGACAGAAAACCAGGACTTCATCGCCCTGCCGCTGGAGCTGTTCGATCGTCTGTTTGAGTCGAGTCACAATCCCATCGACTTTTGGTAAAAAAGTTTCGGTGAATAGGGCAATACGCATCGTTTGGCAGATATCCAGAATCTTGGTCGCTGGGCTAGGATCGATCCTACTATAGCTGCCAGCGGTCGCGATCCGGCAATTCTGGGCGATCGATAATCGATCGCCACAACCCCTGATTCCGCACAACTCTCGATCGCGATCGATCTGTACGCAGATCTCGCGATCGTGTATAATAGCTGATGGTTGCCTGGAGAGGTGTCCGAGTGGTTGATGGTGGCTGACTCGAAATCAGTTTTAGGGTTACACCTAACGGAGGTTCGAATCCTCTCCTCTCCGTATATTTAGCTAGTTGCCAATCTGCCCACCCAAACCCCTAATTTATGTTACGGGGTTTGTTGTAGATACGCATTACCTTTTACAGTGGTGCAAACAGATCGGGAACTTCGACCTACTAGCCGATGATTATTACCATTACTGCGCTCAAAGGTGGTGTCGGCAAGACAACCACATCGATTCATCTTGCCGCCTACTTGCAGGAAACCGCTCCCACGTTACTCATTGATGCCGATCGCAACCGTTCGGCACTAGTCTGGTCGCGCGAAGATAAATTACCATTTATTGTAGCATCCCAAGCTGGAGCGACCGCCATTATCAGCAAGTATACGCACATCATCACCGACACCCAAGCCCGCCCCGAGCAAGACGAACTCAAAGATTTGGTCGCCAGTAGCGATCTACTGATCGTCCCGACAACACCCAATCATCTCGATATCGATACCACGATTAAAACAACCGAATTATTAGAAACCTGGGGCGCAAAATATAAAGTATTGCTCACTCAAGTAGACTCGCGCACCAAAACTGGGCGAGAAGCTAAAATCCTGCTGGAAGAAGCAAAAGTACCGCTATTTAAAACTGAAATTCCGCTGTTAGTTGCCTTCGAGCGATCGTCTAGTCGCGGCATCATTATCCGCGATTGTGCCGATCCTCGCGCCCAATTTGGTTGGTCTAAATATCAAGCTGTTGGTAAAGAAGTATTAGGCTAAAGCATTTGCTCTTCAATTTTGAAGAGTATTTCTTTCAACTATCGATCTTGGCTGCAACTAGAACTAACGATCGTCTGCAAGACGGGCTACGCCAACGTACACCAGACATTAAAC
>NZ_JANNDR010000286.1:0-7458 GCF_031378165.1 Chamaesiphon sp. OTE_75_metabat_556 | reverse complement strand
TTCCGCACTTCATCTTTAAATAATTTGCGTAACGGTTCGACGAGTTTGAATTGCAAATCTTTGGGCAAGCCGCCGACGTTGTGATGGCTCTTGATTTTGACCGCGACGCGCTCGCCAGTACCCGGATCGACATTGGTATCGGCGGATTCGATCACGTCGGGATAGAGTGTCCCCTGGGCGAGATAGTCAAATGGCCCCAGGCGTTTGGATTCTGATTCAAAGACGCGGATAAATTCGGTACCAATGATTTTACGTTTGGTTTCGGGATCGGTGACGCCCGCGATCGCATTGATAAACCGTTCCCGCGCCATTACATATTCAACTTTGATATGAAACTGGTTCTTGAATAGATTGACGAGGCGTTCTGGTTCGAGCTTCCGCATGAAGCCTTGATCGATAAACATGCACGTCAATTGGTCGCCGATCGCCCGATGCAATAAGAATGCTAAGGTCGAAGAATCGACCCCGCCAGATAGTGCGAGTAAGACTTTTTTATCGCCGACGCGCGCGCGGATATTCCGAATTGATTCTTCGACAAAGGCTTCGGTTGTCCAAGTCGGCTGACAAGCACAAATATGATAAACAAAATTGCGAATCAGGGCGATGCCGCCAATCGAATGTACGACTTCGGGGTGAAACTGGACGCCGTACAATTTGCGCTGGTGGTCGGCGATTGCCGCACAGGGTGTATTCTCAGTATGCGCCAGCAGCTCGAAGCCAGTTGGTAAGCTTTCGCAGGAGTCGCCATGACTCATCCACATCGTCGTACCTGCTTCGACATTTGTCAGCAGATCGATCGGATTGTCAATTAACAATTCGGCTTTGCCATACTCCGCTTTTTTGGCTTTAACTACTTCGCCACCGAGTTGCTGCACCATCAGTTGCATCCCATAGCAGACACCCAAGACGGGAATGCCCAGATTCCAGATTTCGGGGTCGCACTGTGGTGCGCGATCGTCATACACGGAACTTGGCCCTCCAGAGAGAATAATTCCCTTGGGATTTAGGAGTTTCAACTGTGCGGCAGTAGTCCGATAAGAGATCACTTCAGAATAAACTTGAGTCTCGCGAATTCTGCGGGCAATTAGTTCGGAATACTGGGAGCCGAAGTCCAGAATGACGACCATTTGATGGTTTAAGCTTACTGTTGCTAATGGAGTATCTGTAAGTTGAAGATCTGTTGAACTAGTTTCGGTTTCTGTTGTCACTGCGGACTCCCTAGAGTTGAATACTTGTAGACGAATAGAGCTACGACCGTCTGGGTTTGAGATGACTGACTCTTGGATTCAAGAGTGCGATCGCACAAGATTTATAGAAGATAATTAAAAAATTTATATTCGATTAAATCTAGCACAATTGGGTCAAAAATGTTCTACCAGTTGCACTAGTTGCAATAACTTGTCGCTGCCGATCGAATACTACCGAACCGACACTGACAGTTTGCTGACTCTGGCTATAAATATATGTTTGCGATCGATTATCGATCCGTGCAGTCAGATATCCATAGATCCGATTTACCCAATCGCTACCGTCAGCTCGATCGATTTCAGTGAGATATTTGAGGACATCCTCTGCCGTTTCACAATCGAATAACCCAGCTAATTGTGCGGGATCTAAACCGATCCGCACCGCTGCTGCGACCAAAATTTCCAATCGGCCATCAGCTAAATGGTGATGGGTATGAAAAATCCCGCCTGCCAATTTAATTAGTTTCCCGTGATAGCCAAATAACAATAATTTCGGCACTCCCAACACTCCCGCCTCAGCCAATAATGGCCCCAACCAATTCGCCGTCTTGATAATGCGATCGCGCTTAATGCCCATCTGCTGCGCCAGATCCAACCCATTCTCACCAATACAAAACACCAATGGCCAGATCTCCCCATCTCCCTGTCTTGTCGTCCCTCCATCTTCTATCCGCTCCCAACTCCCCGCTTTAGATCGTAACTCACCCAAACAAGCATCCAACTGCCCTGGCGCGCTCAACGGTTGGGAAATACCCGTCGTGCCCAGTAGCGATAAACCTTCTACTACCCCAAACGCAGCATTAGAAGTGCGGGTCGCCAGGACTCGGCCTTCAGGTAAGATAATCGTCACCCGAATCTTTTGGGTTGCGCTCAACAACGGGGCTAAATTCGCCTGGAAGAGCTGGCGAGCGTAGCTATAGATTGCAGGTAGATTATCTAAATTCGACTGCTTGCCGACCCCTTCACCCCCGACTAGCGCGATCGATTCTACCTGCGAGGGATCTGCCCATGCGACTACCGCCCACACTGGCGTATCGCGCGTCAGGTCTAAATTATCACCTGGATCGCTGTGGGTAATCCCCAGTGCCATCCCTGTCTGAATTAAGGCAACTCGATCGATCGAGATTTCTACTCGTTGTGGTGGGGTAATTAAGTCTACAGTAACAGCCGATTGACGATCGTTAGTAGATTGCTGCAAACATTTTAATGCGGCGATCGCACTCGCAGTAGCAAAGACAGGTATGGTATAGCCAGAACGCATGCAATCGAGGGTAGAGGGTAGTTAGGCTTTAGGCTTTAGGCTTTAGGCAATGGAACTGCGTTTCATCTAGTTGCTTAGTCTCCCCGTCCCCTCTTTCATACCTAGATTCAACAACATCTTTTATCGGTTATCTCCGATTACCCATCCCCCACTTTCTACCAATTGCAGATCTTCCAGGTGCTGGATTTGTTGTTTCTCATAGACGGCGAGATCGAACCAGAAGGTCGTACCAACGCCAACGGCACTAGTAATATGAATTTGCGTATGATGTTTTTCGATAATATTTTGAACGATCGACAGTCCCAATCCAGTACCTTCTAAAGTATGAACGCGGTTCTCCACTCGGAAGAAGCGATCGAAAATCGCCCGCTGATCTTCGGGATCGATGCCGATGCCCGTATCGACAACTTCCACTCTGACTACTTCGGAAGTAATGCCATTAATCTCCGCACCCACTTCAGGAGAGAGCTGGGCACGATAAGCGCGGATAGTCACTTTGCCATCTGCTTTGGTAAATTTGAGGGCATTGCCGACTAGATTTGCTAGTACTTGGAGGAGTAGATCGTAGTTACCCAAGATCGACGGCAGATCGGGTTCGATATCTTGACAGAGTTCGATGCCTTTGTCTTTGGCATTGAGCTGATAGGTGCGGAGGGTTTGTTCGATCGACCGATCAAGTTCGACAGCATCAAAGAGATAAGTATGGGAGGATTCTAGCTTGGAAAGATCCAAGACATCATTAACCAATCTAGTTAATCTGTCAGTCTCCCGATTAGCCGTATCGAGAAATTCACTGCGTTCGTCTTTGGTCAATTCATCGCCATACTCATGGAGAGTTTCGATGAAGGATTTGATATTAAATAATGGCGTTCTCAGTTCGTGGGAAACATTACTGATAAATTGACTTTTGGCTTCATTGAGTTCGACTTCGCGGGTAATGTCTTGGACAGTCATCGCGATCGCCCGCACATTTTCTTTAACTGGATCGAGGACATTGGTAATCAGAATACGTACGGTGCGCTGGGCGGGATGATTGAGCGTAATCCGAAATTCTTCACCATCGAGTTTGCCTGCTGCTACTTGATACAATGGTCGTGTAAGTTCCGCAGAGACGCTGCCTGGTAAAACATGGAGGATATTTGTGCCATTGAGATCGATCCGATCCCAACCGAAGAAACGACGGGCATTGGGATTGACCAGGACGATATTGAGATTATTATCGATCAGGATGGCACCATCGGCGATCGTCGTGACGAGGGTTTCTAATTTGGCTTTTTCGGCGGTTAATTCATCGATGTTTTGTTCTTCAAAGATCTCTAATTTTTCGGCCATTTCATTAAAGCTACCGATCAATTCTCCCAACTCGCCACCAAGGGGTAAATCGATCCGTTGCTTGAAGTTGCCAGCAGCAATATTCTTCACGCCAGAGAGTAATTCTTTAATCGGTTTGGTAATTTGCAGGGCATTAAAGACCGCGCCCAAAATTACCATTACCCAAATCGAGACGAATACGGCGATCGTCACATCTCTAGTCAGTCCGGTAGATGCAACTACAGTCGGATTGGGATTGATCCCGATCGCCAGCGTACCCAGAAATTTGCCCTCATGCTCGATCGGGACAAACACATCAGTGACAATTCCTTCGGGCGTCTGATGTTGGCGAACCAAGGGTAGATCTTTATTGTCTTTATTTCCAGTTTTTTCGGGTAAGTGAATTCGCCGCTCGATCATCAGGGAGTTTTGGACTTCTGATTCGGAAAAGGGAATTCCCAGCCGAATATTCCCGGCATCATCAGCATAGAGGATGTAGCGCAGGCTCGACGTGCTGTGATAAAACCGATTGGAAAAGCGCGCGACGGTAGTTAAATCGTTTTCAGCCAATTGCGGGGCAATATTTGCCGCTAGTAATAGTCCTAAATCGCGTCCGAACCGCGTATCGTTGATCCGCGCATCGGCTTGAATGGTATTGACCGCCCAAAAAGTTAAGCCGCTCACAATCAGCGACACCACCAATGTGGCTGCTCCCATCAGTTTGGTTTGGAGTGTGAACTCCATCCACCAATGGCGAATGATGTCGCGCAAGTTGTCGAACATGGCTAGCATGAATGGGGGTAGAGGATAGTGACGAGAATAGCTAGAAGGGTCGTGTAGTTAGGACAATCCGAATCCATATTCACGCACTTACAGATGTGAGGCTGTATCACTCTCACTATAACAGCGATTACCTAACGGTAGGCTATGCCAACGCTCGGATGGCTGGAAGATTCAGCGTTATTGACGGATCTGAATGGAAAAATCTGGGTCTCGATCTCGTCAATGGCGGGAGCGATCTCGATCTTCGCGCATTCCGATCGCTACAGGAAGATACACCATCAACTTTTCACGCCTAATGGCTCGATAATGCTTGACACAATTGCCGAAAATCATCGCCACGATGCTCGAAACTAGTATATTGATCGAAGCTGGCACAAGCAGGGGATAATAAGACAACTTTGGCTTGATGTTGTTTGGCTAACTGACTCGATCGAGCCACTGCATTCTTCATCGTCTCGACGATTTCAAAGTTAGTATATCCAACAGCAGTCAATCGATCGGCAAATTGCGATCCGGCATTACCAATTAATAATACGGCAGCGGCTTTTTGCTTAATGGTATTTAACCAAGCTAGATCCTCGCCTGCTTTGGCTTCGCCGCCAGCAATCAGAATTACGGGTGCTTTGACTGCCGTCAATCCGACATCGGCAGCATCATAATTAGTGGCTTTACTGTCATTAATATAGTCCACCCCTTCGTAAGTGCAGATATATTCTAAGCGATGGGCGACACCTGGAAAACTAGCGACAGCTTTGGCGATCGCACTATTCTCAATTCCGGCTAGTTTGGCTACGCCCACAGCCATTAATAGATTTTGCAGATTGTGATCTCCAGGCATTTTTAGCGATTCTGATGACAACACTTTTTCGCCTCGGAAAAATACCCAATTATCTTCGATCCAGATTCCATGTTCGGGATTGCCCTGTAAATATTGTTTCCCCTTTACACTCGTCCAAGTTGCGTCTTGCCAGTCAGATTCGCCGAGATCGTGTAAATATCGATCGTCGCCATTGAAAATTTGATGTTGAGAATTCCGGAGTAATTTAGCCTTAATTTCGGCATAATTTTTAACAGTTTTATGACGAGCTAAATGATCGGGAGTTAACGTTGTCCACACCCCAATCTGTGGTTTGAGCGTAAAAGTGGACTCAATTTGGTAGCTACTTAGCTCGGCAATAATCCACGCCGGTTTTGTTTCGAGTAATGCTAGTTCGCAAGCTGCGAAACCGATATTGCCACAACCGATCGTTTCCAATCCTGCCGCTTGAAAAATCGCATCGACTAGAGCTGTCGTCGTGGTTTTACCGTTGGTGCCGGTAATCGCTACCCAGGGAATATCTTGGAGATATCGCCATGCCAATTCCATTTCGCCGATCGTATCGATACCCATCTCTCTAGCCCGAACTAGAGGAGCAATATCCCAGGGTACGCCAGGGCTGACAACGATCATCTCTTCGGTGGTTGGGGTAAATCGATCGCCGAGTTTGACGTTGATTCCGAGTATTTCTAGTTGTTGCTTTTGCGTTTCGAGGCTGGCATTTTGATTGCTATCGCTCAGAGTAACTGCATAACCATGTTTGATGAGTAGTTTCGCAGCGGCGATACCCGATCGACCCAATCCAATTACAGTCGCTTGTTTCATGATGTTTGTTCAATAAGGGCTAGGCAGGTTCGGCAAAGATCGGCACTAAATGATACCCTGTCGGCACCCATTGCCACAACTCCTGTAATTTTAATCCTTGGGATCGCCGCTGGGCACGATTTTTTACTGGGGTGCTCAGTCCTAGTCGCTCTAAAATCAATTGCATCATCGCTGAGTTGAAATGCTGGGGAAACCGATGCTGTTCCTGGGCGTGATCTAAGAAAAAAGTTTGATGGTATTTGTGTAAATTCCGTTCTAAATTAGCAATTCGCTCTAGCAATTCTGGCACCTCACCCAATCGATGCTGATGTTTGGTCAATAATAATTCTGCCGCATTATTGAAATGCATCCCCTCATCTTTGACTAAATGATGACCGATCTTTTGAATTGCTGTCCCAAAATGACGGTAGTATTCCCACAGATCGCGGCGATAGGAATAGACAGAGCCAATCTCATCGAACATCAGCGTTACCAACAGTGTAAACTCGTCGGCTAACACCATTGCGATCGGTTCGATTTCATGAACTCTCTGGGCAAATTGTCGATTCATCTCGGCAAATTTTACACCAGCAATGCAATGATAAGTCCGTCTCAATGCCTCATAATGCTTGAGTTCGTCTTCCAGCCACAGATCTAGCATCGCCAGAAACTCAGGGGACATTTCAGCAGAGCGGGTGATGATGTAATCGTACAGCGATTGCGAGTCACCCTCAGAATAGACATCGCGACCGAGCAAATTGCAGAAGTTGGTATAAATTTCTGGCGGTACTAGTTCGAGCTGTTGGGGTGTCAGGGCATAATCGATCGGCAATACGGCATCGAGATCCCAATTGTTTTGCTTGATTTTCGCTGTGCTGACAAAGCTGCTACGCGATCGATCTGGGTGCTCAATTGTGGGCATAGGTGTCCTCACTCTGCAATGTAGAGTCCATTGCCAGAGACGATATGCGGAATAATCAGACAGTGTCGCCCCGTAATTTTGGATGTGTCGCCCCGAATAATTAACCCAGCAGCTTCGCCATCGATCGCCCAACTACCGATCGCGTAGTGATAGCCGAAAGCTTCAGGTAATTCGATGTATTCTTGAACGATAAAGCCCTCGGCACCATACCCAAAGGACTCTTTTTGCTCTAGAGATCCAAATCCAGTTTCGATCGAGGTTGCTACGCCTTCTAGCCCCAGCATCGGCTTTCTGATATGCATTCCCAGCAGCA
>NZ_JANNDR010000270.1:0-10380 GCF_031378165.1 Chamaesiphon sp. OTE_75_metabat_556 | reverse complement strand
GGCGCGAATTAGTCAACCACTTCAGATAAAAAGTGTGGTGATGACAACCCGATGTTAGTTCCCAGATCCAATGGAATAGCATCAAACCCAAACAACCAAATAATAACGGTGCAAATAAATGATAATCGATCGCTTGTCGCCAATCGCCACGGACGATCGCGACAAACGATCTAGTCATGCCACAACTGGGACAAATAAATCCTAGCCAATGTCGCAGCGGGCAAAAGATCGTCTGAATCCGACATCCCGCTGCATAGAAACAACTAGCAATTAGTGGCGTAGCGCAAATGCCTAACCCGTAATAACGTCTGAGTTTTGCCGAGCGAGATAATCTCACCACAGAATTAGAACCAACCTTTTTTACTATTCACATAAGTATCGACAAACTCGCGATCGCTTTTCGTGAGATAAGTAATCCCTTCGATCAGTCCGATAATGCCCATAATCGGGCTAGCGATAAAACAGGTGAGCACGCTAACAGCCAGCATGATCGCACCTTCGGTGGTGTAACCGAGCACGAATTTATGGATGCCCAGCGAACCGATTAAAATCCCACAAATCCCCGCTGCCATTTTTTTACTCGCATCAGCTCCGTCTTGCATAAACCAACTCCTAAAATTTATTATATCGATCGACAAATCTTACCATCTAGAAGTCAGTATGCCCCAGCGTACGATCGAAATTACCAGTTATATCTGCTACCAGCACAAACAGATTGGCAAAGATCGAAATTCATACCCGTGGATCTGGGCTGTTGCAGATTTCCCAGACCAGCAGGACACAGCGATTGACAGCAATAAAACACTCGATCGCCCTGTACAATAAGTAATTGAGAGAGAGTAGGTGAGGTGGTTGCGAATTCGCTAGTCGAATTTCGAGGAAAGTCCGGGCTTCCGAAAGACCAAACTTGCTGGGTAATGCCCAGTGCGAGCGATCGTGAGGATAGTGCCACAGAAAAATACCGCCATGGGAAGTGGATAGTGAATAGTGAATAGTGAATAGTTTTTTCTATCCACTATTCACTGTCCACTATCCACTACCTACGGTAAGGGTGCAAAGGTGCGGTAAGAGCGCACCAGCAGTATCGAGAGGTACTGGCTCGGTAAACCCCGGTTGGAAGCAAGGCAGGAGCGATGGTTGGTCTTTTCCCTGTTCCGATCGAGATCCGCTTGAGGTACTTGGTAACAAACTACCCAGATAGATAACCGCCGTCTCGCAAGAGATAACAGAACCCGGCTTACGTTCCGACTCTCTCTCTTGTCGCACACAAACGGGAGGTTTCCTCCCGTTCGTTGGCGAAGCCTTCCCGAAGGGAGGTGCGCCGCTCTCTATTTTTTTGCATGTAGATAAGATGTACCCACGACGACAACAAGAATTAGCGAAGTTGATTGGTCGGTTGGGCTTACCTGAAAATCCGCAGATCGATTGGTCGTTGTTGGATATTGCCTTGACGCATCCCACGATGGGGGTGCCCAACTACGAACAGTTGGAATTCATCGGTGATTCGGTTGTGAGGCTAGCAGCATCGGAATTTTTGTGGGAAACTTATCCCGATAAATCGGTGGGGGATTTTTCGGCGATTCGGAAAGTACTAGTGAGCGATCGCATTTTGGCACAATTTGCCGATGGTTATGGCTTCGATCGCTATCTCACCCTGGCCGCTTCGGCAGTCGGCGATCCGTCTGGCCGCGTCTCGCGGCTGGCTGATGCCTTTGAAGCGGTCTTAGCCGCTCTGTATCTGACCACCAATAATCTCCAACTAATCCGCCCATGGTTAGATCCGCATTTTCTCCAATTAGCCACCGAAATTCTCCAAGATCCGGCGCGGCAAAATTATAAAGATGCGCTCCAGGAGTGGACGCAAGCGCATTACAAAGCCTTGCCAGAATACCGCGTCCGCGAAGATCCGCTCAAACTCGACCGGTTTCAACGTTTTATTGCCGAAGTGTGGTTTCGCGATCGCCATCTAGGCACTGGCAGCGGTCAATCCAAAAAAGCCGCCGAGCAAGCTGCGGCCAAAGCGGCTTTTACACAGTTAATATCCCCGAAATCTTAAAGTGAGGGGGAGCTGGGCGCGAACAGTGCGGGAACAGGGGAGTTGGCCAATCCTCGGTGGTTGACAAACTCTGGCGAGTGCGAGTGCGATCATGATGATTGCGCTCAATAGTTGGCTGTTATTCACCACTTTTACACCCACTCCTGAAACATTGCATTTGCACATACTGCCTGGATACGAACTGCGCTCCTCTCTATCGATTGGCGGAAATAGTGGGGTGACGATCCAGTCAATCGATAGACATGAAATGCTGGATCGAACTGATATTGTAGTGCGCGTGGATCATCATGATCGGCTAACTAAACGTGATGCCGGTAACACCTGACGATCGCTCCCTACGAGTAGAATTTGAGACATCGATCTCAGGATCGATTGAATCTAAAGCGAAATCAATAATCGGGAGCATAATCGATGAAAACTAATGCCTACGCAGCTCAAACTGCCACTACACCACTCGCACCCTTCGACCTTCAACGCCGCGATCTCGGTCTGCATGATGTCGCGATCGAAATCCTCTATTGCGGGGTATGTCACTCAGATTTGCATACCGTCCGTGGCGAATGGGGTGGTACCGCTTATCCCTGCGTACCCGGTCATGAAATCGTCGGGCGGGCGATTTCTGTTGGCGCGCAAGTCCAGAAATTCCAAGTCGGGGACACGGTTGGCGTCGGTTGCCTAGTCGATTCTTGCCGCACTTGTGTCAACTGCGAGGAAGACTTAGAGCAGTTCTGTGACAATACCGTCTTTACTTACAACTCTCCTGACAAACATACCAACGGCATCACCTACGGTGGCTACTCCGAGCGGATCGTCGTGGATGAAGCATTTGTATTAAAAGTTCCGCCGAATTTGGATCTCGCCGCGACCGCACCGTTGCTGTGTGCAGGGATTACCACTTACTCGCCAATGCACTATCACAATGTCACCACAGGTCAGAAAGTGGGCGTAGTCGGACTCGGTGGACTGGGGCACATGGGGGTGAAAATAGCGAAGGCTTTGGGCGCACATGTGGTCGTCTTTACCACCTCATCGCACAAAGTTGCAGATGCGATCCGGCTGGGCGCAGATGAAGTCGTCAATTCTAAAAATGCCGACGAGATGCAGAAACAGCTCAAGAGTTTTGATTTCATTCTCGATACCGTGTCCGCGCAACATGATATCAATGCTTACTTACTCTTATTAAAACGCGATGGTAATCTCACTCAAGTGGGTGTACCACCCGAGCCGCTGTCTCTGAATGTCGGTAGCTTGGTGTTTGGTCGGCGCAGTCTCAGCGGCTCCCTGATTGGCGGTATCAAGGAAACTCAGGAAATGTTGGATTTCTGCGGTCAGCATCACATCACTGCTGACATCGAACTTATCCCCATTCAGAAAATTAATGAAGCTTACGATCGCTTGGTAAAAAACGACGTGAAATATCGCTTTGTCATTGATATGGCATCTTTGAAAGCTGGATAAATCATCACCCGATCGACATGTTTTAACTGGATAATTCGTGCTTTATCCACACAAATAATCCAGTTAAAACGGCAAGATCGGACTCATTAGTGAGTATCGGATGACAAGCACCAGAGCACACCGAAAACCACATAATACCCACCCATAACTACGGATTAGTGAGTGTTAGGACACAGCGGCAAAAAGCCCCGCCGCTCTTCAGGAGTCAGCGCTTCCCACTTAGCTAAAGGAATCCACGCTACGTCAGGAGATAGACGATCGATATCAGCTACAACAGCATCAAATAATAGATCTTCCACTAGACTATCCACGATCGCCAGTTGATGAAATAGATATAAGTTAGGTGTTACTTGGAGCTAATCAATTGACAGATATACTTATGATTTTGGAAGCTGATTAAGAACCATAGATCTGTTTTAAAAATGTATGAACTTGTTTGGATTGAGAGATTGCTGTTTTGGCTAGATCTTCTACTCTATCTATCGTATCTGAATAATCAGCCTCATTCCTAAAATCTCTTAACCTATCTAATAAATTACCAACTTGTTTCTTTTTAAAATCACTGGCTCTAATATAATATTTTTTGACAGATCCATGATCTTGAGCACTCCCTTCTAAAACTAATCCATCGAAAGTCACAGCATAATAGCGTGATGAACAGAATGCAGCATAATATGCCTTACTTATTGCTGCTCTGAGACAGGCTTCTCGATCGGGAAAAGTATCGCGATTATCGTATAGATATTCAGCTAGTACTAGATACTCATACCAATCGAATATCATACAAATCGAAGATTAAAATTTAGCAAGCCATTCGCACGATCTATTCTATCTAACCACCATTGCTCGTCAAACTCATCCAGTTTTTTCAGAGCGTCTATGACTGGTAGTGCGGTAAATATGTATGCGAATAGTTGTTTATCTCCAGCTATTTCTGGATCTGATACCAAATCCAATCTTAAATCTTCGGAAGCAAAGTATTTTCTCACCTCTTTGTAAGCATCATTTAGCAATGAGACAATTTCTTGATGCTCTTGCAGAAAAATACCAACCAATGGTTTAGATAGAATATATTTTCCTTGCAATTCCGAAAGCAGTCTATCTTTTTTACTTGTTCTTTTTTTGTAATTATTTAGGGCAACAACATTCTTACTACTATCAAGCTTTTTATCATTATTACCAGTGCAGGGCAGATCTACAAAAAGATTAGTTTTTCCAAGATTTTTCCTTGTTTTATATACTGACTTTTCTGATAAATTATTACTATCTTTATATTTTTCGGCTCCGTTAAAAATATAACTACTCCCTGATTTTACGATATACAATGATACTTTATCAACCTTTTTATCTATTTCTTGTTCTAAATAACGTGGAATGTTCATTATTGTATTGCCCCAGATTTTTTATCGCATCAAGCAAGGTATATTATTTTTTTCAAATGTTTGTTTCAAGGTCAATTCTTTTGTCAAAGATTCTTGCAGCTCTTCAATTAACTGTTCGATATCGCTGGATCTGAGAGAGAGAAAAATCTCTTGAGAACCACTAATATTTTCATATTTCAATCTCAAAACATGGGATATTAATAATCCACTAACACCAGTTGAAATTTCTTCCTTAAATATAGGTCTAATATCTGTTAATAATCTTGAATCTGATAAAATATTTTCATGCTCTGGAAATAAAGTAGAAGCCTCATAGGTAATTTTCAGAGAACTAGATGTATTTAAAAAAATCATTAATCTAGATCTTATTTTAGAGATCTCAACCGTCGAAAGCTTTATGGGTGTCTCATTTTCCAGGCTCTTGCCAAGAGCATCAACAATCACATCGAAAGAAATATATTCGTTTCTACCAAAAGAATACAATGATGCTATGAAACTTAATACTTCTGAAGTTTCAGTAGCATCTATACCATGCTGGTTTTTCGCAAACAGGGCAATCTCCTGAATGTCAAAAGTTAGCGGTGCAGTTTCGAGCGATTGCAAAATATTTTCAATTACTTCATCATCAAGTGTTGCTAGCTTTCCTAGTCCGGTTAGATACTCTTCTGGGACTTGGAAAATTCCATCATCTAGCATTATTCTTGCCATACTTCTGTAATAAACTTAAGATTGCTAATTATCTATCAATGATGCGTAGACTAAGCCTGTTACTAATTTAGCACGTTCATTGTCCCGTTGGCATTAGATTTAAGTCAGTATCGATCTCGGATTTCCGTACCGAGCTTAACGTAATTCAAGATATCGTCAGTATCGATGAAGTAATGACCGTAATTATTTTGCTGAGCCTTCTATATTGTTCCCACTTTGACTGCCATTACAATAAGTCATAAGTCGTAAGGTGAGTTTAACCACTAAACTCCCAGCATTCGATCGTCCATCCTTCCACCCCTTAACCTTTCTCTCGATCTGCGATCGATACTGCTCATTGCTCCAAATTACCCATTCCTAAGAAAATAATTTATCAGAATATGTCGTTATATAAAGGAATATTTCAATTCTAGACGACTGGAGCGGGTTTCCAGCACCCCCCATCAGCGTCCGTGCTAACATCCATCAGTGTAAGCACAAGTCATGAAGAGAGTATAGCTGTGGTACTACGGGTTGCTGTTGTCGGTTCTGGTCCAGCGGGTTCTTGCGCCGCTGAAGTTTTAGCAAAAGCTGGAATTGAAACTTATTTATTTGAACGCAAATTAGATAACGCCAAGCCTTGTGGTGGAGCGATTCCTCTTTGTATGGTGGCTGAATTTGACTTACCGCCACACATTATCGATCGCCAAGTCCGGCAGATGAAGATGATTTCGCCGTCTAATATCGAAGTCGATATCGGTCAAACTCTCAAGCCTGGTGAATATATTGGCATGTGTCGCCGCGAAGTCTTGGACGGATTCTTACGCGATCGCGCTGAGAAACTCGGTGCTAAATTGATTAATGGTACCGTCCATAAATTGGAAATGCCTGGGCTGAATACTACCGATCCTTATGTGCTTCACTATGCGGATCACTCCAATGGCAGCCTCGAAGGTGAAGCCAAAACTCTCAAAGTCGATCTCGTAATCGGTGCTGATGGTGCCAATTCTCGTGTCGCTAAAGCAATGGACGCTGGCGACTACAACTACGCGATCGCTTTCCAAGAGCGAATCAAATTGCCAGAAGACAAGATGGCTTACTACCATAGTCTGGCTGAGATGTACGTCGGCGATGATGTCTCTACAGATTTCTATGCTTGGGTATTCCCTAAATTCGACCACGTAGCGGTCGGTACTGGGACGATGAAGGTTCACAAAGCTTCAATTAAGCAATTGCAAGCGGGCATCCGCAAGCGGGCGGCCAAGAAGCTCGAAGGCGGCACCATCATCAAAGTTGAAGCTCACCCCATTCCCGAACATCCCCGCCCACGCCGGGTTGTCGGACGTTGTGCTCTAGTTGGCGATGCGGCTGGTTATGTCACCAAGTCTTCGGGCGAAGGGATTTACTTTGCGGCGAAATCTGGCCGGATGTGTGCGGAAATGATCGTTGAGCGTTCCGAACAAGGCGCAAAAATCCCCACCGAAGCGGATCTCAAAGCCTATATCAAGCAGTGGGACAAAGCTTATGGCTTGACTTACACAGTCTTGGATATTCTCCAGCGGGTATTCTACCGTTCCGATGCGACGCGTGAAGCTTTTGTCGAAATGTGTAGCGATATCGATGTTCAGAAGCTAACTTTTGATAGCTACCTCTACAAAACTGTCACGGTTGCTAATCCAATTACGCAGATGAAGATTACGGCTAAAACGATCGGTAGCTTGCTACGTGGTAATGCTCTGGCTCCATAGTCTTAGCGATCGATAATTTAACTCATAACTTAGCAACAAAGGTAGGTACCAGTACCTACCTTTTTTGTCGGCTTGAGCGGTGGCTAAATTGGGGTAAGCTGTTGGATACCTCAATTAAATATTTGAGTAAGTAAGTCGGTACAAGTATCGATCGGAGCCAAACTGCCTCAAACTTAGACAGTAACCATCCGCAGGCTTTTTAGATCTTCCAGTCCCCCAGTCCCCCAGTCCCAAATGTGTCGCCTGCTCGCCTACCAGGGTATCCCCCAATCACTCGATCGATTAATTGCCAAACCCGAACATTCGCTAATCGTTCAAAGTTATCAACCGCGTGAAATGACCGCCGGGGTAATTAATGCCGACGGCTTTGGCATTGGTTGGTACGATCGCGATCGATCCGAACACACCGCACCATTTATTTACAAACATACTCAGCCGATCTGGACGGATACTAACCTACCCGATCTGAGTCGTTATGTCGAAACTGGTTGCATGTTAAGTTACGTGCGCGCGGCTACTCCAGGGCAAGGTGTGAGTATGAGCAATTGCCAACCATTTCGAGATGGTAACTTGCTATTCATTCACAATGGCTTGATCGACAATTTTCGGGGTGGTTTATACAAGCAAATTCGGGACAAACTCCACCATCATATTTACCAGTCGATCGATGGCACGACTGATTCGGAACATATTTTCGCACTATTTTCCAATCTCTTGCATACTCATCCCGAACTGCCTTTAGAAGTTGCCCTTCAACGCACATTGCAAATATTACGCGATTTAGTCGAAGCCGAACGGACGACAATTTCTGCCAATATTGTGATTAGCGATGGCGACAGGTTGATTGCTTCTAGGTTCGCGCATCGAGCGACTGTACCTTCTTTGTATTGGATTAAAGATAGTAGCGATTATCCAGATTCAGTTATCCTGGCATCCGAACCGATTTTCGCTGGCAATTGGCAGACTTGTCCGATGCAAAGCATCATTACTGTGAGTAAGCATCGCCAGGTTGAAATATTACCAATCTAGAGTATTCTGTCATTATCAAAATTCAGCATTGCTGGCTGTAAGGATGATTGGCGATCGCCTAAAATTCACACCGTTAACCGACTGGCTCGATCTCTAACCAATGCCTTCAATGACTGGATGGAAGTAAAAAGCAAATCCTAACACGACATAAGCAGCTAACAGTAAAGAGCCTTCGAGCCAATTCGATCGACCGTCGGAACTGATTGAATTGGCAATTAATACCGATACCGCTACTGCGACTAATTCAAACGGATTAAAATTCAAGTTCATCGGTTTGTCCATCACATATCCAGCTAATACTAATACTGGTGCGACAAATAGGGCAATTTGCAAACTCGAACCCAACGCCACCGATACCGACAAGTCCATTTTATCTTTCATTGCTACCGTCACCGCTGTGGCATGTTCGGCAGCATTACCGACGATCGGAACTAAGATTACTCCCGTAAATAACGCGGTTAAACCCAATGCTTCGGTGGCAACTTCCAGGGTCGAAACCAGAAATTCTGACTCGACGGCTACTAATAACGTACAACCTAATAGTACTGAAATCCACAGTGGTAAATTGACGTGTTCGTGGTCGCTATCGCCGCCTAAATTCGAGTCGGCTAAGTCTTCTAGCTCCAGATCTGCCACATCGACATCATAGAGATAAGTATGCGTCTTCATCGAAAATAGTAGCGTCAAACCATAAACACCAATTAAGACGATCGACACCGCGATCGACAATTGCTGAATGGCATCAGTATCGATCCCCGTAGATGTATAGTCCACCGCTGTCGGTAATAGCAACGCAATCACTGCCAGATTCAAACTCGAAGCACTAACTCGGGCGACGATCGGTTGAAAGGTTTGTTCTTTGTATTTCAAACCACCGAGCAACATCGAAAAGCCCATCACTAGCAATAAGTTGCCGATAATCGAGCCGGTAATACTCGCTTTGACGACATCGATTAAACCCGCATTCAGCGCGACTAAGGCGATAATTAGTTCCGTGGCATTCCCAAAAGTCGCGTTTAATAAGCCACCTAAGGCTGGCCCCATCACGACCGCGATTTCCTCAGTTGCGGTACCCATCCAAGCCGCTAAGGGAACAATGGCTAACGCAGCGGTGACGAAGACGACTGGATCGCTCCAATGTAGAAAATGACCAGCGATCGAAATGGGGACAAATACCAGTAAAACGGAAATAATCTTGTTGAGACTCAGCATGAATGGGTGGCGATCAATACACTGTCTCTCTAGCGTACCCGAATTCTACAAAGCAAACGCTAGTGCTAGCTTTTTGCAATCATTCCACCTCATCCAGCCCAAAAGCTGGATGCAACAACCTATCCTTATTCTTGATGCTCAGTCACAACACAGTTCCAATCCTCATCCAGCCCGAAAGCCGGATGCAACAACAATATCCACAAGGATGGATTAAACTAAACGTATGTTCCAATCCTCATCCAGCCCGAAAGCTGGATGCAACAGAATATCCCCGCTAGCTACGAACTAGCGGGGATAAATAAACTAAAATTAATTAATAACCATCATGTCACAAATAACAGATACAGACTTACAAGAGCTAAAGGATTTAATCAAGGGTCTAGACAAGAAAATGGATCTAGGCTTTGCAGAAGTCAAGGGAGAGTTGAATCTGGTGAATACACGCCTAACTTTACTAGAAACTGCTGTAACTAAACTAGATGGTCGCCTATGGACATTTGGCGGCATCGCTCTAAGCGTCACCCTCGGATCGCTCCTAACCGTCTTTGTCCGATACCTGTTCTCAGACAGTCCCAAGCTCTAACCATTATCCCTAATGCCTAGTGGTTCCAATCCTCATCCAGCCCGAAAGCCGGATGCAACTATTGTGTAACCCATAATTAATATCTCTTCTCGATCGGGTTCCAATCCTCATCCAGCCCGAAAGCCGGATGCAACCATCGCAAACATAGTCGCCACAGATCGATCTAAGATGGTTCAAATCCTCATCCAGACCGAAAGCCGGATGCAACACGAGATGATGTGCTCA